>CAZMND010000048.1:0-15522 GCA_964567585.1 uncultured Lachnospiraceae bacterium | reverse complement strand
TTTGGTATTTTTGCAGCTTACTTCGGAGCTATTGCAATGGGCTTCAATGATAAAGCCGCAGCAGCTATTTCAATTATCGGTGGTGCAGACGGTCCTACATCTATTTTCCTTGCCGGAAAATTAGGTCAGACAGCTCTCCTTGGACCAATCGCGGTAGCAGCATATTCATATATGTCATTGGTTCCGATTATTC
This sequence comes from uncultured Lachnospiraceae bacterium, assembly GCA_964567585.1. GTDB lineage: Bacteria > Bacillota > Clostridia > Lachnospirales > Lachnospiraceae > CALZKI01. Next base: position 15,329 of record CAZMND010000048.1, on the reverse strand, counting down.
AGCCGCCAATTATGAAGCTTTTAACAACGAAAAAAGAAAGAGCAATCAAAATGGGACAGCTTCGTCCTGTTTCAAAATTAGAAAAAATATTATTCCCAATCGTTGTTACAATCGTTGTATGTATGATTCTTCCTACAACAGCTCCACTTGTTGGTATGCTTATGTTAGGTAACTTGTTCAGAGAATCAGGCGTTGTAAGACAGCTTACAGATACAGCATCAAATGCTCTTATGTACATCGTAGTAATTTTACTTGGTACATCTGTAGGTGCTACAACAAGTGCAGAAGCGTTCCTTAATATGGATACACTTAAAATCGTTGCACTTGGTCTTATCGCATTCGCATTCGGAACAGCTGCCGGTGTATTGTTCGGTAAGTTGATGTGCGTTGCTACAAAGGGAAAAGTAAATCCACTTATTGGTTCTGCCGGTGTTTCCGCAGTTCCTATGGCAGCCCGTGTATCCCAGAAGGTTGGTGCTGAAGAAGACCCAACAAACTTCTTATTGATGCACGCTATGGGTCCAAACGTTGCAGGTGTTATTGGTACTGCAGTAGCAGCCGGTACATTTATGGCAGTATTTGGAGTATTCTAAATTAAAAAGTATTAAATGGAGGAAATTAAAATGGCAGAACAGGTTAAAAAACCTATTGGTATTACAGAAACAATTCTTCGTGATGCTCATCAGTCTTTAATCGCAACAAGAATGCCTACTGAATTGATGCTTCCAATCATCGATACAATGGATAAAGTTGGTTATCATTCAGTTGAATGTTGGGGCGGTGCTACATTTGATGCATCTCTTCGTTTCTTAAAAGAAGATCCATGGGACAGACTTAGACAGTTAAAAGATGGATTTAAAAATACAAAATTACAGATGTTATTAAGAGGACAGAACGTTCTTGGTTACCGTCATTATGCTGATGACGTAGTAGCTTACTTCGTTCAGAAATCTATTGCAAACGGTATCGATATTATTCGTATTTTCGACTGTTTGAACGATCTTCGTAACTTACAGGCTTCTGTAGATGCTTGTAACAAAGAAGGCGGTCATGCACAGATTGCTTTATCTTACACATTAGGTGATGCTTATACACTTGAATACTGGATGGATATAGCAAAGAGAATCGAAGATATGGGTGCTCACTCAATCTGTATCAAAGATATGGCCGGTTTATTAGTACCTTACAAAGCTGAAGAATTAATCAAAGCAATGAAGAGTGCTACAGACCTTCCGATCCAGTTACATACACACTACACATCAGGTGTAGCTAGTATGACATACTTAAAAGCAGTAGAAGCAGGTGTTGACGTAATCGACTGTGCTATTTCACCATTCTCAATGGGAACATCACAGCCTGCAACAGAAGTTATGGTTGAAACTTTCAAAGGTACACCATACGACACAGGTTACGATCAGGAAATTCTTGCAAAAATTGCTGACCACTTCAAACCGTTCAGAGAAGAATGTTTGGAAAATGGTCTTCTTGATCCTAAGGTTATGGGTGTTAACATCAAAACTCTTATGTATCAGGTACCGGGCGGTATGCTTTCTAACATGGTTAGCCAGTTGAAAGAACAGAACGCAGCTGATAAATACGATGACGTATTAAAAGAAATTCCAAGAGTACGTAAAGACTTTGGTGAACCACCATTGGTAACACCTTCATCACAGATTGTTGGTACACAGGCTGTAATGAATGTACTTATGGGTGAACCATACAAAATGGCTACAGGCCAGACAAAAGACTTATTAAGTGGTAAATACGGTGAAACTGTTAAACCATTTAATCCTGAGGTACAGAAAAAAGTTATTGGTGATGGCGAAGTTATCACATGCCGTCCAGCAGATTTAATTCCAAACGAATTAGAAAAATTGGAAGCAGAATGTGCAGAATGGAAACAGCAGGATGAAGACGTATTATCATACGCACTCTTCCCACAGGTTGCTATTGATTACTTTAAATATCGTCAGGCTCAGCAGGAAAAAGTTGATATGACACAGGCTGACACTAAAAACGGTGCATATCCTGTATAATTAAAAAAGTCAAATTATAACCCTTCCGTAATTACGGAGGGGTTATTTTTGTATAAATATGAAAAAAGCAATCACTTGAAATATAGATAATCATCCGTTATAATAACATATGTTACGAAACAACAGTACAAAAGCAGGGGTGATGGGATGGCACGCAAAGAATCTATAACAAAAACAATGCTTTTAGAAGCGGCATTTGATATGGTAAAAAACGAGGGGACTGAGAATTTAACAGCAAGAAAATTAGCTGCAAAGGCAGGCTGCTCGACACAGCCGATTTTCCGTATATACAAAAATATGGATGAGGTATGCGAAGAAGTTTTTCTTAAAGCAATGGGATATTACAATGAATATTATAAGGGCTACAAAAAAGGAAGTGGAGTGCCTTTTGTAGATTTGGGGATGGCGTATATTGCATTTGCACAGAATGATAAAAATTTATTCAAATTATTATTTGTTTCCGAGCAAAGATTTGGACACAGCTTATATGAAATTTTGAATGGTGAATTACAGTTTGTGGGGCATGAAATCAATAAGGCGAAAAATGCAGGTTGTAAAAATCCAAGCGGTCTTTTTATGCAAATGTGGATTTTTATTCACGGAGCAGCATGTATGTCTTTAACAGGCGATTATGATTTGGGAGAAAGTGAAACAAAAGATTTACTAACGAAGTCATATAAATCATTTGTTTAATGGAGGAAGTCATGGCTGGTAAAAGCGATGTAATCAGTAGAATTAAGGAAAAATATGCAGGGATGAGTAAAAGCCACAAGGCCATATCAAATTTCATATTTGATCATTATGATCAGGCGGTTTTTATGACTGCGGCAAAAATCGGAGAGGAACTGGGAATCAGTGAATCAACGGTGGTAAGGTTCGCATCCTGCTTGGATTATGCAGGGTACCCTGAATTTCAGGCAGCCCTTGCGGAATGGGTGAAAAATAAATTAAACACCGTACAAAAGATGGATGCTAAATATGGCAAAAGCAGCCAGTCTGAAATTGTAAGTGCGGTATTAAAGGCGGATATTGCCAACTTAAAGGATACGCTGGAAAGTATGAATCCGGCGGCTTTTGATGTGGCAGTTCATACAATTTTATCGGCAAAAACCGTGTATATTTTAGGGGTCAGAAGCTGTGAACCTTTGGCAGATTTTTTGCATTTTTATTTGAATATGATTCGTCCGAATGTGGTGAATTTAAAAACAACAAGTGTTACGGAAATTTTTGAACAGATGCTTCGAATCGGAGATGAAGATGCTTTTATCGGTATCAGTTTCCCAAGATATTCTATGAGAACCTTAAAAGCTATGGAATTTGCAAGGGACAGAAATGCCAAGGTTTTAAGCATCACGGATTCGGCACGTTCACCTATGACACTGTATTCTTCGTGTAATCTGGTGGCAAAAAGTGATATGGTTTCTATCGTTGACTCGCTGGTTGCACCGCTTAGCGTTATTAATGCCCTTGTGGTTGCACTTTGTATGCAAAGACCTGATGAAGTGAAGGAAAGTCTTATCACACTTGAAGAAGCATGGAATAATTATCAGGTATATCTGAATGATGAAATTGATTTTATCGGGGAAGAACCGGTTTTAGATTATTCGTTGATAAAAAAGGATGATGCAAATGAGTAAACATGTAATTGTAGTCGGTGGTGGTGCGGCCGGTGCAATGGCGGCATATATGGCGGCAAAAAATGGCCACAAGGTTACGTTGTTTGAAAAAAATGAGAAAATCGGAAAAAAAATTTTTATTACCGGCAAGGGCAGATGCAATGTTACCAATGCCTGTGATATAACGGATTTTTTTGAGAATATACCAACCAACAGTAAGTTTTTATACAGTGCTGTCTATTCTTTTACCAATCAGGATGTGATTGATTTTTTTGTGGAGGCAGGCTGTCCTTTAAAGGTGGAACGGGGGGATAGGGTGTTCCCGGTTTCTGACCATTCATCGGATGTCATTTCAGCGCTGAAAAGAAAACTGAACGAAGTTTCGGTAGATATAAAATTAAATACTACGGTAAAGGAACTTATGATTTCTGAAGGGAAGGTGACAGGTGTTATTTTGACGGATGGAAAGAAAGCTTCGTCAGATGCGGTTGTGGTTGCCACAGGCGGTATTTCATACCCGACTACCGGTTCTACGGGAGATGGATATGAGTGGGCAAAAGACTGCGAACATAAAATAGTGGAACCTATGCCGGCTCTTGTACCCCTTGAAACAAAAGAAGACTGGACAAAGTCATTGCAGGGACTTTCTTTAAAAAATGTAAGTTTAAGCTTTGGAAACGGAAAAAAAGTAATTTATGAAGGTTTTGGGGAAATGATGTTTACCCATTTCGGAATTACGGGCCCGCTTGTATTAAGTGCCAGTAGTTATTTAAAGAACGCAAATGGTGTACAGGCCTTTTTGGATTTGAAACCGGCGCTTACAAAGGAACGGCTTGATAAGCGTATATTGCGCGATTTTGATGAAAATAAAAACAAGCAGTTTAAGAATAGTATAAACAGTCTGTTTCCGGCGAAACTGGTTCCGGTTATGCTTTCCTTGTCAGGAATCAATCCGGATAAAAAGATAAACGAAATCAGCAAGGAAGAAAGAAAATTCTTTGTGGATTTGATAAAAGAATTGCCTATGACCATTACGGGAACCAGAGATTTCAAAGAAGCCATTATTACCAGAGGCGGTGTCAGTGTAAAAGACATAAATCCGTCTACTATGGAATCAAAAAAGATAAAGGATTTATACTTTGCCGGTGAAGTTTTGGATGTGGACGGCCTGACAGGAGGCTTTAATTTGCAGATAGCATGGTCCACAGGGGCTTTGGCGGGAAATAATATATAATTTGGAGGAGATAGAGATGAGTTTTAGTATTGCAATCGACGGACCGGCAGGGGCCGGAAAAAGCACAATCGCAAAAAAAATTGCAAAGGAATTACGTTTTATTTATGTGGACACAGGTGCAATGTATCGTGCTATGGCATTGTTTTTACTTCGTAACGGCGTAAGGGCGGACGAAAAAGAGAAAATCAGTGTTATGTGTAAACTGGCAAATGTTACGATTTTATATGAAGATGAAGAACAGCAGGTGTGGTTAAACGGTGAAAACGTAACAGGTCTCCTTCGTACGGAAGAAGTGGGGAATATGGCCTCCAGCAGTAGCGTTCATCCGGATGTGAGAGAAAAACTTGTGGAACTGCAAAGACAGCTTGCCAGCAAATCCGATGTGGTTATGGATGGCAGGGATATCGGAACCCACGTGCTTCCAAATGCAAATCTTAAGATTTATTTGACAGCAAGCAGCCAGGTTCGTGCTGAAAGAAGATATGATGAACTTGTGGCTAAGGGCGAAGAATGTGATTTGGATAAAATTGAACTGGATATTATGGAAAGAGATACCAGAGATATGACAAGGGAAATTTCTCCGCTTAAACAGGCTGAAGACGCGATTTTGATTGATTCGTCCGATATGACCATTGAAGAAGTGGTAGAAACAGTTGTGAAATTATGTTTTGAATCAGGAGCAATGTAAATGGAAGTTGTTGTAGCAAAAAGTGCAGGCTTTTGTTTTGGGGTAAAACGAGCTGTTGAAACGGTTTATGCCGAAGTGGAAAAAGGAAAAAAAATCTATACCTACGGTCCAATCATCCATAATGAAGAGGTTGTGAAGGATTTGGAAGAAAAGGGAGTTGTCGTTCTGGAGGGCGAGGAAGAACTTGCAAACCTTACCGAAGGGACTGTGATTATACGTTCCCATGGTGTGGAAAAACGAATCCAGAAGTTGATTGAAGACAAGGGACTTGAGTGCATTGATGCAACCTGTCCTTTTGTAAAGCGAATCCACCGTATTGTGGATGAAGCCGGACGAGATAAAAAAGAAGTGGTTATTGCAGGTAATCCGGGTCACCCGGAGGTGGAAGGCATCGTAGGATGGACGGATGCGGATGCAACCATATTGGAGACGATAAAAGAGGCCAAGCAGTTTGAAAGGAAAACCGATGCCCAGTTCTGTCTGGTTTCCCAAACGACATTTAACTACAAGAAATTTCAAGATATAGTTGAAATTTTTGAAAAAAAAGGTTACAATGGTATTGTTGTGAATACTGTATGTAACGCAACCGAGGAAAGACAGACAGAGGCGCGTAAAATAGCTGCCTCGGTAGATGTCATGATAGTGATAGGTGGGAAGCATAGCTCAAATACAAGAAAGCTTTACGAGATATGCAAACAGGAATGTGAGAACACCTATTTTATTCAGACACTAGATGACTTGCATTTAGAGATACCTAAATCTGTTCGACTGGTGGGGATTACAGCGGGGGCTTCCACCCCAAAAAAAATTATCGAGGAGGTTCAAAATTATGTCAGCAACTATGAATGAATTTGAACAGTTATTAATGGAAGAAGAGAAATCTTTAAAATCTATCAAAACAGGAGATACAGTAGAGGGTGTTGTTTTCGACGTTAAACCGGATGAAATCATTTTAAACATCGGTTCTAAATCAGATGGTATTCTTACAAGAAATGAATACACAAATGAACCTGGTGTTGATTTGACAACAGTTGTTAAAGTTGGCCAAACTATGACAGTTAAAGTTGTTAAAGTAAATGACGGTGAAGGACAGGTTGTGCTTTCTTACAAGAGACTTGCTGCTGAAAGAGGCAATAAGAGAATTGAAGAAGCATTTAACAATAAAGAAGTATTGAAAGCAAAAGTAGCGCAGGTATTAGACGGCGGCTTAACAGTTATCGTTGATGAAGTACGCATCTTTATTCCTGCAAGCCTTGTATCAGACACATACGAAAAAGATTTAACAAAATACGCAGGCGAAGAAATAGAATTCGTTGTTAGCGAATATAATCCTAAGAAGAGAAGATATATCGGTGATAGAAAACAGCTTCTCACAGCTAAAAAAGCTGAAATGCAGAAAGAATTGTTTGCAAACTTAAAAGAAGGCGATATCGTAGAAGGTACAGTGAAAAATGTTACTGATTTCGGTGCATTTATTGACCTTGGCGGTGTTGACGGATTACTTCATATTTCAGAAATGTCTTGGGGCAGAGTAGAAAATCCTAAGAAAGTATTTGAAGTAGGTAAACAGGTTAAAGTATTAGTAAAAGAAATCGCAGGAAGCAAAGTTGCTTTAAGTTTAAAATTTGATGACCAGAACCCATGGAAAGATGCAGCAGAAAAATATGCAGTTGGAAACACTGTAACAGGTAAAGTTGCAAGAATGGCTGATTTTGGTGCATTCATTGAATTAGAAACAGGCGTAGATGCACTTTTACATGTTTCACAGATTTCAAAAGAACATGTTGAAAAACCTGCAGATGTATTAAAAATCGGCGATGAAGTAACAGCTAAGGTTGTTGATTTTAACGAAGCAGACAAGAAAATCAGCTTAAGTGTTAAAGCTCTTTTGGCACCGGAAGCACCTGCTGAAGAAGAGGCAGAGGCAGTAGAAGATGATGCTGATGTTGTTTCAGTAGATATCGAAGCAGTAGCTACTCAGCTTGCTGAGGAAGAATAAACCCCTATCATTATCTTAGGAGTACATTTTAATGAATTACGATTATGAATATTTCAAAGCGGAAGTTTATAAACTGACAACTATCGACCTGAATCTGTATAAAGAAAGACAGATGAAACGCCGTATTGATACTTTGATTGAAAGAAACCGTATTCAGGGATATGACGAGTATATTAAGGCAATTAAACAGGATAAGGCTCTTTTTGAGGAGTTTGTAAATTATCTGACTATCAATGTTTCAGAATTTTACAGAAATCCGGAGCAATGGAAGATACTGGATACACAGATTTATCCGATGCTTAAGGAACGGTTCAAAAAACCTCTTAAAATATGGAGTGCGGCTTGTTCCACGGGAGAAGAACCATATTCACTTGTAATGTCACTTACAAAGCATTATAATTTGTCTGAAATCGAAATCAATGCAACAGATATTGATTTACAGGTTATGGAAAAGGCAAAAGCCGGGATATATGCTCAGAAGAGTATTGCAGCGGTTCCGGAAGAAATGAAGAAGAAATATTTCAAAGACGTTAATCTTTCTGTCCAGGTTGATGGGGAGATTATGAAGAGAGTAAAGTTCCGTCAGCACAATCTGCTTCGTGATCCATTTATCAAGGACTGTGATTTGATTGTTTGCAGAAATGTTCTTATATATTTCACAGATGATGCCAAGGACGAGATTTTCCGGAAGTTTTATGACTCATTAAAACCGGGTGGTGTGCTTTTTATTGGTAGTACCGAACAAATTATGAATTATAAAGAAATAGGTTTTTTACGTAAAGCTTCTTTCTTTTATGAAAAGCCACTTACATAAGTACAATATAATAAAAATTTAAGGGATACCTCTTTGAACGAGGCATCCCTTTTTGTTTGTGTTTTTAATAATTATGAAGCATCATTTCCAATATGTGTTTTGCATAAGTATTAAAGGAAGAACGGTCAGCTTTTAATTCATCCGTCAGTTCAAAGAACAATTCTTTACTGTCATAATCACGTTTAAAGAATGGTTCAAATACGTAATCCCACTGTGGAAGATAGGTGGACTGCTTTCTTGTGTAGCAGTTTCTGGCAGTTGCCTTTTCGCGGCAGTCCTCATCCACAAAGGTAGCCACAGATTTATGCATTGCTAAATCTTCCTCCGGTAAATAGTAGTAATCCTTGTAGTTACTGTAAAAATATTTCAGTTCCTCTTCATACAGAGGTACTTTTAATGCAGCGACTTCGCCATCGCCTGTAAAATAGCAGTTGTTACTCATAAAACTTGTAGCAACGGGGAGAGGCGTATTAAGCTGCAACTTCATAAACAATTCTTTTTGAACGATTCCATTTACATCCGAATAAGAGTTAATCTGGACTTTTCTGGCTCTTAAATCACTGTTAAACAAGTCGTGATATACAAGTACGGATACGATTTGAAGCATACCTTTAATATCATCCAAATTGTGCAATACCAAAAGGTCCAAAGCTTCCTTGGATGGATTTTCTGTATAGTCCTTATATATTTTAATCAGTTCACCGCCTGTGTACAAATCTTCCCTGTGAATGCCCAAAAAGTGTTCAATTGTTTTTTGTTTGCAGTTTGGTAACTTGAGGAAATATTTGTAGGGTGAAATTCTCTTGTAAATATCAATGCCGGAAAAATTATCAAAGCTGTATGGCAGAGATAACTGTTCACATTTCTGGGTTACATACGGTAAGTCAAACTTGTTTCCGTTAAAGTGAACCAGATGCTTATAGTTAGTTGCCAGTTCAAAAAATGCATGGATAATATCGGTTTCTTCCGAAGCATTTTCGCCGAAAAACTGTTTGATATGCCAGTTTTCGCCCTCTTTATAGGCACAGCCGATTAAGTAAAGGTTTGAACTACCGGCTGTAAACCCCGTTGTTTCTATATCAAAAAAAAGTAAGTCTTCTTCCGGGATATCGTCTGTAAAACGATAAGGGAGGACGAAGTTCTCAAGGATTTCATCAAAAATTTTCATAAGTGTCTCCTTAAATGGTTTAAAAAAAGTTTCTCATATATAATAACACAATTTTTTGTTTCCAAATAGTAGTTTTTAAGAAAAGGGTGGAAAATATGCTCGAAAAATAGTATATTAGGTATAATGATGAAAAATAAACAAGAAAGAAGGGAAATAGATGGCTAAGTTAACATTTAATGGTGGTATACATCCATACGATGGTAAAGATTTGACAAAAGATTTTGCGATTGTAAATATTTTGCCAAAAGAGGAACTGGTGTATCCACTCAGCCAGCACATTGGTGCTCCGGCCACACCAATCGTAAAGAAGGGTGACAGGGTTTTGCGCGGACAGAAGATTGCGGATGCCACAGGCTTTGTTTCAGCACCGATTCATTCCTCTGTATCCGGAACAGTCAAGGCAATTGAGCCAAGAAGAGTTGTTACCGGCGATATGGTGATGAGCATTATTATAGAAAACGATGAGAAGTATGAAGAAGTTTCGTATGAGGCATGTGATGATTTGGATGAATTGTCAGGTGAAGAAATTATTGCAAAAATCAAGGAAGCCGGAATTGTCGGTATGGGCGGCGCGGGCTTCCCGACATTTGTAAAATTATCACCTAAGAATCCTAAAAATATTGATTACGTTATTGCAAACTGCGCAGAGTGTGAACCGTATCTGACATCCGATTACAGAAGAATGATGGAAGAACCGGAGAAGCTTGTGGAAGGTATGAAAATTATGCTTCGCCTGTTTGAAAATGCACACGGTATTTTGGCAGTGGAAGACAACAAACCGGATTGTATTGAAAAACTTAGGAATCTTACAAAAGATGAGACAAGAATCACGGTGAAAGAACTCAAAACAAAATACCCTCAAGGTTCAGAAAGACAGTTGATTTACGCATCTTGCGGAAGAAGACTTCACAGTGCAAAATTGCCCTCTGACGTAGGTTGTATCGTAGATAACGTGGATACCATTGTTGCGATTTATCACGCAGTAGTGGAAGGTAAGCCTTTGATGGAAAGAATTATTACTGTAACAGGTGATTGTGTCAGAAATCCGAGAAACTACAAGGTACACATCGGTATGAATTATCATGATTTACTGGAAGCATCAGGCAACTTTACGAAAAAGCCTGCCAAGATTATTTCAGGTGGTCCTATGATGGGCTTTGCACTTTTCCAGTTGGATGTTCCTACCACAAAAACGGCTTCGGCACTTCTTTGTTTATCAAGAGATGATGTGTCCAGGGAAAAAGTGACTGCCTGTATCAACTGTGGAAGATGTGCGGCTGTTTGTCCGTCCAGAATTTTACCGGGTAGACTTGCAGACTATGCAGACCACGGTCAGGAGGAAGAATTCCTGAAATGTAACGGTATGGAATGCATTGAATGTGGTTGTTGTAGCTATGTGTGTCCTGCCAAGAAGCATTTAACACAGTCCATTAAGTCTATGAGAAAAATGCAGCTTGCGAAAAAGAAAAAGTAGGAGATTTGATTATGAGCGAAAAGATGAAAGTATCGTCAAATCCACATATCAGAGCCAATACCTCTACAAGCGGAATTATGCTGACAGTCATTATTGCATTACTTCCTGCCACAGGTTTTGGTATATATAACTTTGGTCCAAGGGCATTGGCGCACGTACTGATTACGGTAGCAGCCTGTGTACTGACGGAATTAGGATTTGAATTATTAGTGAAAAAACCGGTTACAATCGGCGATTTTTCTGCAATTGTAACAGGTATACTTCTGGCACTTAACTTGCCTGTTTCAGCACCGCTTTGGATTGGTGCGCTGGGTGGTGTTTTTGCCATTTTAGTAGTAAAAATGTTGTTTGGCGGTTTGGGACAGAACTTTATGAACCCTGCACTTGGTGCAAGATGTTTCCTTTTGTTGTCCTTTACTCAGATTATGACGAATTTTGATTGTGATGCCTATACAGGTGCAACACCGCTTGCATTGGTTAAAGAAAACGGAAGTGTGAATATTTTGCATATGGTAATCGGTAAAACAGCCGGTACAATCGGCGAAACATCTATGATTGCCATTATAATTGGTGCGTGTATTCTTCTTATTATGGGTGTAATTGATTTACGTGTTCCGGGAACATACATTGTATCCTTCGTGATTTTCATTGTATTGTTTGGTGGACATGGTTTGGATCCTGCATATATTACAGCACATTTGGCAGGCGGTGGTCTGATGCTTGGTGCATTCTTTATGGCAACAGACTATGTTACAAGGCCTGTTACGAAGCTGGGGCAGTATATCTACGGTATTATTCTTGGTCTTTTAACCGGTATTTTCCGAATTTATGGACCAAGTGCGGAAGGTGTGTCTTATGCGATTATCATTAGCAACCTTTTAGTGCCGATTATTGAAAAATATACGATGCCGAAACCATTCGGAAAAGGAGGAGAAAGACGATGAAAAGTATGATTAAAGATACCTTAATTCTTCTTCTCATTACCGTAATTTCCGGCGGCGTTTTAGGACTTGTATATCAGGTAACAAAGGAGCCTATCCGTATTGCACAGGAACAAAAAACACAGGAGGCTTTTAAGGCAGCCTTCCCGGAGGCGGAGTTTTTTGAAGAAGACGGCGATTTTTCCGATGCGGAAGCAGAAAAGATTATCAAGGATAGCTATCCAAATTCTGTGATTGAAACATCTATGTATGCTTTTGATGCGGATATGAATGTTTTAGGATATGTTATTAAAGTATTAAGCACAGATGGTTACAGCGGTAATATCAGTTTTCTTGTGGGTCTTAAATTAGATGGTACCATCAATGCGGTTTCTTTATTGGAAATCAAAGAATCTGCAGGTCTTGGTATGAATGCGGAAGCGGTTTTGATTCCGCAGTACGAGGGGAAACCGATTGCTATTTTTGAAGTAACCAAAGCAGGTGCAACAAAAGAAAATGAAGTAGATGCTATCAGTGGTGCAACCATTACAACAGACGCCATCAACAATGGTGTAAATGCGGCTGTAAGCTATTTTAATGTAATGTACGCATCTCAGGTAGTAGTGACGGAGGGAGGAGAAGAAAATGAAGAATAAAATTTTAAAACCTCTCTTAAACGGTCTGTTAAAAGAAAATCCAACCTTTGTATTGATGCTTGGTATGTGTCCAACCCTTGCGGTTACGACATCAGCTATCAGTGGTATGGGTATGGGTCTTACAACTATGGTGGTTTTGGCATTAAGTAACGTGATTATTTCACTTCTTAGAAATGTCATTCCGAACAAGGTGCGTATTCCGGCGTTTATCGTAATTATTGCATCCTTTGTAACTATGGTAGAACTTTTATTGCAGGCGTATATTCCAAGTCTTTACGATACACTTGGTATTTATATTCCGCTAATTGTAGTAAACTGTATTATTTTAGGTAGAGCAGAATCGTTTGCTTCAAAAAATCCGATTATACCGTCTTTCTTTGATGGTGTTGGTATGGGCCTTGGTTTTACGGTGGCTCTTACCATTATCGGGGCAATCAGAGAATTTTTAGGCAGTGGTAAACTGTTTGATATTGTATTATTTGAAAACTTTACACCAATCAGTATTTTTGTTATGGCACCGGGGGCGTTCTTTGTTTTGGCAGCTTTAACAGCTATTCAGAACAAGATAAAAATTGTCGGTGCGAAAAAAGGCAAAGATGTGAGTAAAATCCAGTCCGGTTGTAATTCGGATTGTCTGAATTGTGCAGAAAGCGGAAGCTGTTCACACAAATTCATTGATATCGATGCAACAGGTGTTATTTCGGATGAAAAAAATAAGGAAGAGAAGGAGGAAAATGTATGAATGCAGAAGTAAGTACAATTGGCCAGTTACTTGTAATTCTGGTTAGTTCCTCTCTTGTCAGCAACGTAGTTTTAAGCCAGTTTTTGGGCCTTTGCCCATTCCTTGGTGTATCTAAAAAAGTGAAAACAGCAGCCGGTATGGGTGTTTCCGTAATTTTCGTTATTACCTTGGCAGCCGCTGTTTCTAACATTATTTATGAATTTGTACTTGTGAAATTTGATATTACCTATTTACAGACCATTGTTTTTATTTTGGTAATTGCGGCGCTGGTACAGTTCGTAGAAATGTTTTTAAAGAAATTTATGCCATCGTTGTATCAGGCACTTGGTGTATATTTGCCACTTATTACAACAAACTGCGCAGTACTCGGTATTGCACTTACAAACGTTCAGAAAGAATATAATTTCTTATTCAGTATTGTGAATGGTTTTGCTACAGCGGTAGGCTTTACCATTGCCATTATAATTTTGGCAGGTATCCGTGAAAAAATGGAATACAACGATATACCGGAATCCTTTAAAGGTATGCCAATCGTTCTCATTACAGCAGGACTTATGGCAATCGCTTTTTGCGGATTTTCAGGAATCTTTTAGGAGGTCAGAAATATGTTAGAAGGAATTATAACAGCTACTGTCATTGTAGGCGTAGTTGGATTAATAGTAGGGTTATTTTTGGGCATAGCAGCGATTTCCTTTAAGGTTGAGGTAGATGAAAGAGAAGAAGCTATTTTAGAGGTTTTGCCGGGAAATAACTGCGGTGGCTGCGGTTATGCAGGCTGTTCCGGGCTTGCGGCGGCTATCGTAAAGGGAGAGGCTCCTGTAAATGCCTGTCCTGTAGGTGGTGAAACTGTAGGAAATAAAGTGGCAGAAATTATGGGCGTAGAAGCTGAGGCGTCCAACAGACAGGTAGCTTTTGTTCACTGTAAGGGTGATTGTAATAAAGCCAAAACAGACTATCAGTATTTTGGTATAGAAGACTGTGCTATGGTGGCGTATGTACCGGGTGGTGGTCCAAAAAGCTGTAATTATGGTTGTCTCGGTTTTGGAAGCTGTGTGAAGGCTTGTCCTTTTGAGGCAATCCACATCGTAGACGGTATCGCAGTGGTTGATAAAGAAGCTTGTAAAGCCTGCGGCAAATGTGTAGCAGCCTGTCCGAAGAACTTAATTAGTCTGGTACCATATGATGCAAAACACATCGTAGCATGTAGCTCTCAGGATAAAGGCCCTGTAGCAATGAAGGCCTGTGAAGTGCCTTGTATTGCATGTGGACTTTGTAAAAAGAACTGTCCAAGCGGTGCCATTGAAATTGTGGATTTACACGCAGTTATTGATCAGGAAAAATGTACAAAGTGCGGAAAATGCGCCGAAGTTTGTCCTAAGAAGTGTATAGTGTAAAAAATAAAGCTTTTTCAAAACAACACTCATCGTGAAGCGTTTTGAAAAAGCTTCATTTTTTATGGGTGGAAATTATGGAAAAGGAGTTCGTTTTAGAAAAATGTTGAAAAAGGATGAAAAGTGTAATACACTGAAGTTGTGTATGGGAATTAAAGCAATAAAAGGGGCAAAACATATATAGGATTATTATATAGCAGATGTTCAGGTTGCAGTGATTTTCATTGCAACTTTTTTTTATATAAATTTACAGGGTAGAAGGAGAAAAATGATGAAAAAATTTATGGAGAAACATTGGGAAAAGGCATTATTAATGTTTCTTGTAGTGTTGTTAGTTATACTGAGTTATGGAATTATTGATTTAATAACTTATAAATATAAGCAAGGACAAACCACTAATAGTAATATTCAAGATACAGAAGAACACTTAATGGCAGAACAACAGACCAATGTAGAAGAGGAACCAATAAAGGATGATGTAGGCATAGGGGAAGAGGAGAAAACGGAGCAGAAGACAGAAAAAGTGGAGGTGACTTTTTAAACTGTACCCTATAGAATGGACACGATAAGAAGAAGGGTTCCCTAAAAATG
>CAZMND010000047.1:0-16047 GCA_964567585.1 uncultured Lachnospiraceae bacterium | reverse complement strand
GATGTAACTCAGGAACAGATTCATGAAGACATCAAAAAATATGTATTTGAACCGGTTCTTCCTGCCCAGTTAATTGATGATAATACAAAATTCTTTGTAAATCCGACAGGTCGTTTCGTAATTGGTGGACCACACGGAGACAGTGGCTTGACAGGTAGAAAAATTATCGTAGATACTTACGGTGGAACAGCTCGTCACGGCGGCGGTGCATTCTCAGGTAAAGACTGTACGAAGGTAGACCGTTCGGCAGCTTACGCAGCAAGATACGTGGCAAAAAATATTGTAGCAGCAGGTCTTGCGGACAAATGTGAAATACAGCTTTCTTATGCAATTGGTGTAGCACAGCCTACATCTATTATGATTGATACATTTGGCACAGGAAAGATTTCTGATGAAAAAATGGTTGCAATGGTTCGTGATAACTTTGATTTACGTCCGGCAGGAATCATCAAAATGCTTGATTTAAGAAGACCTATCTACAAACAGACAGCTGCTTACGGACATTTTGGCCGCAACGACTTAAATCTTCCTTGGGAAAAATTAGATAAGGTTGAAGTTTTGAAGAAATACTTGTAAAATAAAACTAAATATTTGGAAACGAAATGAGGTAGCGGGATGGCATTTACACATCTTCACGTGCATACAGAGTACAGTTTGCTCGATGGCTCTAACAAAATAAAGGAATATGTCAAAAGAGTCAAAGAACTTGGGATGGATAGTGCCGCAATTACTGACCATGGTGTTATGTATGGCGTAATTGATTTTTATCGCGCAGCCAAAGAGGTGGGAATAAAACCTATCATCGGCTGTGAAGTATATGTTGCCCCGAATTCTCGTTTTGATAAAGAATTGACAGGTGGTGATGACAGATATTACCACCTTGTTTTATTGGCTGAAAATAATGTAGGCTATGCCAATTTGATGAAAATTGTCAGCCGTGGTTTTACGGAAGGCTATTACTATAAACCGCGAGTGGATATGGAGGTTTTGGAGACCTATCATGAAGGTATCATTGCGCTTTCTGCCTGTCTTGCGGGTGAAGTTCAAAGATACATTGTAAAGGGACTTAAGGACGAAGCGAAAAAAGCGGCCTTAAAATATGAAAAATGCTTTGGAAAAGGCAACTATTTCCTTGAAATGCAGGATCACGGTATTCCGGAACAGCAGACGGTTAATGCGGCTCTCCTTTCCATGAGCCGTGAACTGGATATTCCGCTGGTAGTTACCAACGATGTGCATTATACATACGATACGGACGTGGAATCCCACGATATGTTGCTTTGTATCCAGACCGGAAAAAAACTGGCGGATGAAGACCGTATGCGCTATGAAGGTGGCCAGTATTATGTAAAGAGTGAACAGGAAATGAAGGCTCTTTTTCCATATGCATGGGAGGCTGTGGAAAATACCCAGCGCATTGCCGACAGATGTAATGTGGAAATCGAATTCGGTGTAACAAAATTGCCGAAATTTGATGTACCACAGGGGTATGATTCCTGGACATACCTAAATAAACTTTGTTTCGATGGCCTTACGCAGCGTTATGGCGATGCGGATGAAAGTCTTAAGGAACGTCTGAATTATGAATTAAATGTTATTAAAAATATGGGCTATGTGGACTATTTCCTGATTGTGTGGGATTTTATCAACTATGCCAAATCCCAGGGGATTCCGGTGGGCCCGGGACGTGGTTCGGCGGCAGGAAGTATTGTATCTTATTGTCTTAGGATTACGGATATTGATCCGGTAAAATACAACCTGCTTTTTGAAAGATTTTTAAATCCGGAACGTGTATCTATGCCGGATATTGATATTGACTTCTGCTTTGAAAGAAGACAGGAGGTCATTGATTATGTCAGCGAAAAATATGGTGCTGACAAGGTGGTACAGATTGTTACTTTCGGTACCATGGCGGCCAAAGGTGTTATCAGGGATGTGGGACGAGTTATGGACCTTCCTTATGCTTTTGTGGATTCCATTGCAAAAATGGTGCCGAATGAACTGAATATTACGTTGCAAAGAGCCTTGGACATCAATCCGGAATTCAGAAAAACATATGAGACGGACGAGCAGGTGCATACGCTGATAGATATGTCAAAACGTTTGGAAGGTTTGCCGAGACATACATCTATGCACGCAGCCGGTGTCGTAATTTGTCAAAAACCGGCAGACGAATTTGTACCTTTATCAAGAGGCTCAGACGGTTCCATTACAACCCAGTTTACTATGACAACCATTGAACAGCTGGGCTTACTTAAGATGGACTTTTTGGGACTTAGAACCCTGACTGTTATCCAGAATGCGGTGAACTTAATCGAAAAAGATACGGGAATCCGACTTTCTATGGATGAGATAAATTATGATGATAAAGCAGTACTTGCCTCTATCGGAACGGGAAAAACCGATGGTATTTTCCAGCTGGAAAGTGGCGGTATGAAAAGCTTTATGAAGGAATTAAAGCCGGAATCCTTGGAGGATGTTATAGCGGGAATTTCCCTGTATCGTCCGGGACCTATGGACTTTATTCCAAAGTACATCCAGGGCAAAAATAATCACGATAAAATTACATATGCCTGCAAAGAACTGGAACCGATTTTATCCTCTACCTACGGATGTATTGTGTACCAGGAGCAGGTTATGCAAATTGTACGTGAGCTTGGCGGATATACGATGGGACGAAGCGATGAAGTACGTCGTGCCATGAGTAAAAAGAAGGTTCACGTTATGGAGCAGGAACGTGCTAATTTCATAAACGGTAACGAGGAGTTAGGCATTCCGGGTTGTGTAACCAAAGGCATTGATGGCAAGGTGGCAAATGAAATTTACGAAAGTATGATGGAATTTGCAAAGTACGCCTTCAACAAATCCCACGCGGCATGTTATGCGGTGGTGGCGTACCAGACTGCTTATTTAAAATATTATTATCCGGTAGAATTTATGGCAGCACTTTTGACCTCTGTCATTGATAATCCGGGCAAAGTATCAGAATATATTTTATCCTGCAGAAATATGGGAATTCAGATTTTGCCTCCGGACATTAATGAAGGTGAGGTCGGATTTTCCGTAGCAAACGGTTCCATCCGTTATGCCCTTACAGCCATTAAGAGCGTGGGCAGACCTGTCATTGAGGCAGTAGTGGAAGAGCGAAATTTAAGAGGACAGTTCACCAACTTGAAGGACTTTATTACCAGAATGGCGGATAAAGATAGGGATGTGAATAAACGTGCCATTGAAAACTTTATCAAGGCGGGTGTTTTTGACAGCTTCGGCGGAACCAGAAAACAGTTTATGACGGTGTATGTTTCCATTATGGACCATATTCACCAGGATAAGAAAAATAATATGGCAGGACAGATGTCGTTATTTGATTTTGCATCCGAGGAACAGAAGGAAGAATTCGACATCAAAATGCCGGATGTTGGTGAATACGAAAAAGAAAAACTTCTGGCCTTCGAAAAGGAAGTTCTGGGAATTTATGTAAGTGGTCATCCAATGGAGGAATACGAAGGTATCTGGCGTAAAAAAATCACCAATACAACAGCCGATTTTTATTTGGATGAAGAAATCGGTGCTACCAAAGTGGTTGACGGAAGCAGCGTGGTTGTAGGTGGAATTATTGCGGATAAAAAAATTAAATATACAAAAAATGATAAGGTGATGGCATTTTTAAATCTGGAAGATCTGGTGGGTAATATTGAAGTTATCGTTTTCCCAAGAGACTATGAAAAAAATGCTTCCAGAATTAAGGAAGAAAACAAGGTGCTTATCAAGGGACGAGTGTCTGCGGAAGAAGATAAGGACGCCAAGCTTATTTGTGAAAGTATAATAGGCTTCGATGAAATTCCAAAGAAACTGTGGATTCAGTTTAAAACCAAGGAAGAATATCTTGCAGCAAATGACGAGCTTATGGTGATGCTCCGGGAATCGGACGGAAAGGATACCGTGGTTATCTATATTAAGGCGACCAATGAAAAGAAAGTCCTGCCTCCGAATATGTCGGTTCTTGCAGAAGATGAGCTTATAGAGGTTCTTTCTGAAAAATTTGGACAAGAAAACATAAAAGTTACCGTCTAGTCATTGAAAGATAGTAAAATTTGGTTTAAAATAATTGCAAACGTGATAGGAGGAATCACTTATGGCAAAAGAAATTAAGACCATTGGTGTTCTACCAAGTGGCGGCGATGCGCCGGGTATGAATGCAGCTATTCGTGCCGTAGTTAGAAAAGCACTCGTAAACGGCGTGGCCGTTAAAGGTATTAAAAAAGGTTATAAAGGTCTTCTTAATGAAGAAATTATAGATTTAGAGAAAAAGGACGTGTCAGATACAATCCAGCGAGGTGGTACGATTTTAGGTACTGCCAGATGTATGGAATTTTTGACAGAAGAAGGACAGAATAAAGGTGCCCAGATTTGTAAGGCGCACGGAATTGATGGTTTGATTGTTATCGGTGGTGACGGTTCTTACCGCGGTGCGCTGGCACTTGCTAAGCACGGAATCAATGTAATCGGTATTCCGGGAACTATTGACCTTGATATCGCATGTACGGAATATACCATTGGTTTTGATACGGCGATTAACACAGCTATGGAAGCCATTGACAAGATTCGTGATACATCTTCTTCACATGAACGTTGCAGCATCATTGAAGTTATGGGTAGAAATGCAGGATATATTGCACTTTGGTGTGGTATTGCAAATGGTGCAGAGGATATTTTGCTTCCTGAGAAATATGATTATGATGAACAGAGAATCGTGAATAATATTATTCACAACAGAAAACGTGGAAAAACACATCATATCATTATTAATGCAGAAGGTATCGGACACTCTACCTCTATGGCAAGAAGAATTGAAGCGGCCACAGGTATTGAAACAAGAGCCACAATTTTAGGTTATATGCAACGTGGTGGTAGTCCGACCTGTAAAGACAGATATTATGCGTCTATTATGGGGGCATATGCAACTGATATTTTATGTCAGGGCAAGACAAACCGTGTAGTTGGTTATCAGCACGGTGAGTTTGTTGATTTTGATATGGACGAAGCTTTAGCGATGACAAAGAATATTCCTGAATATCAATATGAAGTAAGTAGACTTTTGTCTATGTAATTTGGTTTGTAACAGCCGGGGATTTTTCTCCGGTTGTTTTTTCATCGGCGCGAGAGTTCCGCAGGCGGAACTCTTTTATAGGAGAGGCAATATGATTACAGCAACAAGTAACAAACGTATAAAATGGCTGGTTTCTTTATCTGAGAAGGCAAAGGAACGAAAAAAAGAACAGGTTTTTCTGGTGGAAGGTGCCAAAATGTTTGAAGAAGCAGACGAAGCATATATCCGCGAAGTATATGTTTCTGAAAGCTACATAGAGAAAAACGGTGTTTCCGACAAACTGAAGAAAACAGGGTATGAAACAGTCAGCGACGAAGTGTTTAAAAAGATTTCAGATACCAAAACGCCGCAGGGAATTTTGTGCGTTATGAAGCAGTATCAATATACGCTGGAGGAACTTTTAAAAAAGGAAAATCCGGTGTTTGTTTTACTGGAAGATATACAAGACCCGGGAAACTTGGGAACTATCCTTCGAACCGGTGAAGGCGCAGGGATTGACGGAATAATTATGACAAAGGACACCGTGGATATCTATAATCCGAAGACTATTCGTGCCACCATGGGAAGCATCTACAGAATGCCTTTTTTATATGTAGATTCCATAACGGAAGTTATGGGGGCTCTGCAGAAAAAAGGAATTGCGGTTTATGCGGCGCATCTTGATGGAAAAGAGTACTATGACTGCTTTGATTTTACAAAAGGCTCGGCGTTTTTAATAGGTAATGAAGGAAACGGACTGAAAAAAGAAACGGCTGATTTGGCGGATGCGTATTTGAAAATCCCTATGGAGGGTAAGGTGGAGTCGTTAAATGCGGCTATTGCAACTTCATTACTTATGTATGAAACATACAGACAAAGAAGACAGTAGACGGATGTCTTATTTAGGAGGAAATTATGGACAATAAAACAATTGGATTTATCGGACTTGGAAATATGGCAAAGGCCATTATTGGTGGTCTCTTGAAAAAAGAATTTGTAGAAAAGGAAAATTTAATCGGCAGTGCAAAGACGGAAAAGACACTTCTTAAAATAAGAAATGATTTTGGTATTTTGACTTATGCAGATAACTGCGAAGTGGCAAAGCAGGCGGACGTTCTTGTTTTGGCAGTGAAGCCTCAGATGATAGACGGGGTTCTTAATGAAATCAGGGAAAGCCTTAAAGAGGATGTTCTTGTGATTTCCATTTTGGCGGGAAAGACCATTTCCTATTTGGAAAATGGTATCGGAAGAAAGGTGAAGCTTGCCAGATGTATGCCGAATGTGCCGGCACTTGTGGGGGAAGGTTGTACGGGAATTTGTTTTAACGAAAACTGTGAAGATGTTGACAGATATCTGGTAACGTCAATTTTGGAAAGTATCGGTATGGCAAAGGAAGTGCCGGAAAATCTGATGGATGCGGTAATTGGTGCCAGCGGAAGTTCACCGGCATTTGTGTTTATGATGATTGAAGCCATAGCAGATGCTGTGGTAAAAGCCGGAATGAGACGGGACCTTGCATATGAGATGGTAGCGCAGGCAGTTTTGGGAAGTGCCAAACTGTTTTTGGAATCGGAAAAGGCGCTTGGTGAAAAAATGCATCCTGCCCAGCTTAAGGATATGGTATGTTCTCCGGGCGGAACAACGATTGAAGGGGTGAAAGCACTGGAAGAAGGTGGCTTTAGAGGCACTTTAATGGAGGCTGTGGAAGCGACCATAAATAAGTCCAAATTGCTCTAAATTAAGTACAAAATTCAGAAAATTAAAGAAATTTAATTAAAAATTTGACAAATTAAGGAAAGTTTGTTATATTACCTCGGTAACAAATGTAACAATTTTGTAATAAATCATACATATTTGTGTATAATACAGATATGTGGCACATTAAAATGTGCGTAGCGCACAAGATGCGCGACGATTTACGGAGGTACTACAATGTTAAACGTCAGGAAGTTGGTTGTGGCAGTTTTGGGAGCGATGCTCGGAGTTGTTATTTTAAATGCTACAGAATTGACCGTAATGGCAAGTAATCACACAAAGGTTTTAGAATCTTTAAACAGCGGATTCGGAATGGTATTGGATCCGAGTGCGTATGAAACAGGAACTACACAGGATGTGGCAAAAACTGTAAAAGAAGCTTATGAATCACAACTTGAGTTGGGATTCATTATGGTAGATGTAGACGATGCATTAAATGTACGTACAGATGCCAGTGTAGAAGCGGACAGAGTTGGACTTATGTATAAAGGCTGTGGCGGAACAGCTTTGGAAAGAAGAGACGGATGGACAAAAATCCAGTCAGGTGATTTGGTTGGCTGGGCAAACGATAAGTACATTTTATATGGAGAAGAAGCACAGGCTTTGGCAAATGACATCGGTATGGAAATTGCTACTGTAAATGCAAGTGCACTTCGAGTAAGAAAAGAGCCGAATATCACTTCCGGTATTTACGGAACAGCAGATTCAGGAGATATTTTTGAAGTAATCGACAAAGTGGATGAAGAATGGTATATGGTTGATTACAAAGGAAAAGACGGCTATGTTTCAGCACAGTATGTAGAAGTAGAGCTTTTGGTTGACGAAGGCGAAACAAACGAGGAAATTAAAGAAAGAGAAGCGGCAGAAGCAGCTGAGAAGGCGAAACTTACTTATAATGCAGGTGCGTTTGCAGCAACTGCAGATGAAACAAGACTTCTGGCAGCGCTTATTCATTGTGAAGCAGGCGGAGAAATGTACGAAGGTCAGTTGGCAGTAGGTGCGGTAGTTATGAACCGTGTACGAAGCGGTGCATTCCCGAACTCTATTTCAGAGGTTATTTATGCATCAGGACAGTTTACACCGGCATTAAACGGCAGACTGGAAGAAATATATAACGGAAATATTTATGAAAGTTGTATAAAAGCAGCAGAAGATGCATTGGCAGGAAATACAAACATTGGAGATGCTAAATATTTCAGACGCGCAGGAAAACGTGAAGGTATTGTAATCGGAAATCACGTATTCTGGTAAAAATGGATTAGGATAAGTCTCATAGTGATATGGGACTTATTTTTATTTGCCTAAGAATTCTTTCTTGAAACTCTACATAAAATATAGTAAACTATACGCAGATGACAAAACGATTACAAAGGAGGTTGTACTATGAGCCTTTCAATTATTTGGTTAATCGTACTGGTTGTTTGCTTGGTTATAGAGATATCTACACTGGGATTGACATCGATATGGTTTGCCGGCGGTGCACTTCTTGCGTTGATTATTTCAATAATAGGCGGACCATTGTGGTTGCAGGTTTTAGTATTTTTGATAACCTCAATCGTGCTCTTGGTTTTCACCAGACCGATTGCTACGAAGTACTTTAACAAAAACCGCACAAAGACCAATGTTGACAGTAAAATCGGTAAGCAAGCGATTGTCACAGTGACGATTGATAATTTAAAAGGTGAGGGCCAAATCGTAACAGAAGGAATGGAATGGACGGCGAGAAGTCTTGATTCATCTGTTATTGAAGAAGGTGCTGTTGTAACTATTGAAAAAATCGAGGGCGTTAAGGCCATCGTAAAAATAAGAAAAGAGGGAGAATAATATGGGACCATTATTTATTTTATTAGTATTTTTGGTAATCCTGATTTGGATTTTAGCAAGCTGTATCAAGATTGTTCCACAGGCACAGGCAGTTGTATTGGAAAGACTTGGTGCTTATCAGGCGACATGGAACGTAGGACTTCATTTCAAAATTCCATTTGTTGACAGAATTGCAAAAAGAGTAAGTCTTAAAGAACAGGTGGCAGATTTCCCACCACAGCCGGTTATCACAAAAGATAACGTTACAATGAGAATTGATACAGTAGTATATTATCAGATTACAGATCCGAGATTATTTGTGTACGGTGTTGAACGTCCAATGATGGCGATTGAAAACTTAACAGCAACAACACTTCGTAACATCATCGGTGAATTGGAATTAGACCAGAGTTTAACATCCAGAGAAACCATTAATACAAAAATGCGTGCAACATTGGATGAAGCAACTGATCCATGGGGTATTAAAGTTAACCGTGTGGAACTTAAAAACATTATGCCACCACCGGAAATCCAGAACGCAATGGAACGTCAGATGAAAGCTGAACGTGAACGTCGTGAAGCTGTTACAAGAGCAGAAGGTGAAAAGAAAGCAAGCATCACAGTAGCAGAAGGTAAGAAAGAATCTGCTATTTTGGAAGCGGAAGCTGAAAAACAGTCAGCTATCTTACGTGCTGAAGCTGCAAAAGAAAAACTTATCCGTGAAGCGGAAGGTGAAGCTGAAGCTATCTTAAAGGTGCAGCAGGCGAAAGCTGATGGTATCAGAATGCTTCGTGAAGCAGGTGCTGATGAAGCAGTTCTTCGTATTAAGAGCCTTGAAGCATTCGAAAGAGCAGCAGATGGAAAAGCGACAAAGCTTATCATCCCTTCAGACATTCAGGGTGTTGCAGGTTTAGTTGGTTCTTTAAAAGAAGTTGTAAAAGATTAATTTCGTAGAAAGTATATCTTTTAGGACGGAGCAGAATTTATAGAGAATAATTGCCCACGTTGTAGGTTTTTACAATGTGGGCATTTAGAGTTTTTTTAAGGAGGATAAAGACGATGAATTTACAGGGTAGACATTTTTTGAAACTTTTGGATTTTACCCCTGAAGAAATCATATATTTGGTAGATTTGGCAGCAGATCTTAAAGCAAAAAAGAAAAAAGGCATTTTAACAAGAGATTATGAAGGACAGAACGTAGCGTTGGTTTTTGAAAAAACAAGTACAAGAACGCGTTGTTCTTTTGAAGTAGCGGCCCACGACCTTGGTATGGGCAGTACATATCTGGATCCGTCAGCTTCCCAGTTTGGTACAAAGGAAAGTATTGCAGATTCTGCAAGGGTACTGGGAAGTATGTATGACGGTATTGAATACCGTGGCTATGGTCAGGAAATCGTGGAAGAACTGGCAAAATATGCAGGTGTACCTGTATGGAATGGCCTTACCAATGAATTTCATCCGACACAGATGCTTGCCGATTTGTTAACTATTAAAGAGCATTTTGGATATATTAAAGGCATTAAATTAACTTATATGGGGGATGCCCGTTACAATATGGGTAACTCTCTTATGGTTACTTGTGCCAAAATGGGTATGCATTTTACTGCCTGTGCATCTAAGAACTTTTTCCCTGATGAAGAACTGGTAAAAACATGTCAGAAAATCGCAGAGGAAAACGGTGGTAGTATCCGGTTAACAGAGGATGCTATGGAAGGCACAAAAGACGTAGATGTAGTTTATACAGACGTATGGGTTTCCATGGGTGAACCTTTGGAAGTTTGGGAAACCAGAATTCGTGAACTTTCTCCGTACCAGGTAAATAAGGCGATTATGGACAATGCGGGTGAAAATGCGGTATTTATGCATTGTTTGCCGGCTTACCATGATTTGAAGACAAAGGTCGGAAAAGAAATGGGTGAAAAGTTCGGTTTTACAGAGTTGGAAGTTACAGACGAAGTATTCCAGTCAGAAAAATCCATTGTATTCCAGGAAGCTGAAAACAGAATGCATACAATCAAAGCTGTAATGGCAGCAACACTTACAAAGACAAGCGACAGAGGATAATATATGAAAGCTGAAATCTTAGCGTGGCTTCGGGAAAGCGACAAGTTCGTTTCCGGTCAGGAACTTTGCAACCGTTTTGGCGTATCCAGAACGGCTGTGTGGAAAGTTATCAATCAACTGAAAAAGGAAGGTTACCGTATTGAAGCTGTACAAAATAAAGGCTATCATATGGTATCTTCCCCTGATTTGTTGTCAAAATACGAGCTGGAAAGCCGCCTTAATACTGAGTGGCTGGGTAAAGAAATTGTGTATAAAGAGGTTACCGATTCCACTAATGCCGATGTCAGAAGAATGGCAGAGGACGGAGCAAAAGAGGGGCTTTTGGTGGTGGCTGACGGGCAGACTCTGGGCAAAGGAAGAAGGGGCAGAGCGTGGGAGTCTCCAAAGGGGACAAACCTTTATTTCAGTGTGCTCTTAAAACCGGACTTTTCACCGGATAAAGCTTCTATGATTACATTGGTAGTAGCCTACAGCGTGGCAATGGTAATCAGAAAAAATACAGGGCTTGATGCTAAGATAAAATGGCCCAACGATATCGTAGTGGGTAAGAAAAAGGTCTGCGGTATTTTAACCGAAATGAGTATGGAAAGAGACTACATTCATCATATTGTGGTAGGAGTCGGTATCAATGTGAATGAAGAAGGATTTCCGGAAGAAATTGCAGATATGGCAACATCTCTGAAAAATGAGAAGGGAAGTCTCATATCAAGAGCCAATCTTTTAAGTGATATACTTTCGCAGGTAGAAAAGAATTATGCGATGTTTTTACAAGCAGGAGATTTAAGACCGTTTGTAGATGACTACAACAAAATGCTTGTCAATAAGGGTGCGCTTGTGAAGGTTTTAGACCCCAAAGGCGAATTTTCGGGCATTGCCGGCGGTATCAATGAAGAGGGTATGCTTATTGTATTTAAAGAAAACGGACAAATCGAGAAGGTGTATGCCGGTGAAGTGTCTGTAAGAGGTATGTATGGATATGTATAATAAACAGGAAAATGAGAATGCCAAAGTCGTATTGTGCGGCGCATCGGCTTATGAAAAGAAATATTATTTTAATGAACAGTTTAAAGCTCTCCCTGATTCTATCAAAGAGGAACTTCACGTAATTTGTGTACTTTTTACGGAAGAAGTGGGCGGTGTTTTTACGGTTGTTTTTGATGAGGAAGGACAGATTGCCTTAGAGACGGATGCGTATGATGAAGATGTTTTGTATGACGATATCAGCTCCGGTCTTTTGGTAAATGAAATCCGAAGAAAGAGACAGGAATTGTTTCAGTCTCTGGAGTTATACTATAGAGTGTTTATTTTAAAGGAAAATATTGACGGATTATTGGAGGAATAAGAATGGTACTTGTAATAGATGTTGGAAATACAAATATAACCTGTGGTGTATATGAAAAGGATGCTTTGAAAACAACTTTCCGTATTACCACTAAAATTCCAAGAACCAGTGATGAATACGGCGTTTTATTCCGTGATATGTTAAATAGCAATGACATTTCTACGGAAGATATTGAAGGAGTTATCATTGCCAGTGTAGTACCAAACGTGATGCATGCGCTCGTGGGTGCCATCAACCGTTATGTGGGCAAAAATCCATTGATAGTAGGCCCCGGCATTAAAACAGGTATTATGATTACTTCTGATAACCCAAAGGAAATCGGACCGGACAGAATTGTAGATGCGGTAGCTGCCTATGTGAAATATGGCGGACCGGTGCTGGTGCTTGATTTTGGTACGGCTACAACTTATGATTTGGTAACGGAAGACGGCAAGTTTCCGGTAGGTATTACTGCTCCGGGTATCCGCATCTCGGCAAAAGCTCTTTGGGAAGATACGGCGAAATTGCCGGAAATTGAGATTAAGAAACCGAAGTCTATCCTTGCAACGGAAACCATCAGTAGTATGCAGGCGGGACTTGTGTATGGACAGATTGGTCAGACAGAGTACATTATCAAAAAGGTAAAAGAAGAAACCGGTTATACAAACCTAAAGGTAGTAGCAACCGGTGGACTTGGCAGGATTATTGCCAACGAAACAGATACTATTGATGTGTACGACAGTTCACTTACTTTGGACGGACTTAAGATTATATACGATAAAAATGTAAAATAAAGGTGAAACCATGAAAACATTGCAGATAGGAAATGTCACACTTCCTAACAATTTGATATTGGCACCTATGGCAGGCGTAACAGACCTGCCATTTCGTTTGATATGTAAAGAACAGGGCGCAGGTCTTCTTTGCATGGAAATGGTCAGTGCAAAGGCCATTTATTACAACAATAAAAACACCGAAGAACTGATGGCGATAGATGATAGGGAACTTCCTGTTTCTTTGCAGCTTTTTGGCTCGGATGCGGATATTATCAGCGAAATGGCAAAACGAATTGAAGAAAAACCATTTGCCATTTTGGATATCAACATGGGATGTCCCGTGCCAAAGGTGGTAAATAACCACGAAGGCTCGGCACTTATGAAAAATCCAAAGCTGGTAGAGGAAATTGTTACAAAGACCGTAAAGGCCATTAAAAAGCCTGTTACCATCAAAATCCGAAAAGGCTTTGACGATGACAATATAAATGCGGTGGAAATTGCCAAAATCGCAGAAGCAAGCGGCGCGGCGGCAGTGGCGGTCCACGGCAGAACAAGAGCACAATATTATTCCGGTAAGGCGGACTGGGATATCATTGCAAAGGTAAAACAGGCTGTATCCATTCCGGTTATCGGTAACGGTGATATTGTGGATGGAATCAGTGCAAAAAAAATGCTGGAAGAAACCGGGTGCGACGGACTGATGATTGGCAGAGGCGTACAAGGAAACCCGTGGATTTTCAGGGAAATTGCAGCCTATCTTGAAGACGGTATTATTTTGCCAAGACCCGATAAAAAAGAAATGAAAGAAGTCATTTTAAAACATGCCCATATGCAACTGGAATGCAAGGGCGAGTATACCGGAATCCGTGAAATGCGCAAGCATATTTCCTGGTATACAAAAGGAATGCCAAATTCTGCCAGACTTCGAAATGAAATTAACAGCATAGAAGATTTTGTACAATTGGAAAAATGTGTAGAACGTCTTTTTGATATGTAAATAAGGAATAATTTCATCTTGCAGACATATTCTACAATATGGACAGTGAAAAAATTCTTTTTTGTTACCGGGACGATAAAATCAAAAAAACCGCTTTTTATGAGACGACGGATGAAATGCTACTTGTGGCGCCCTTGCCCTGTGCAAGGACATTATTTGGAAGATCATTTTCCATAAGCCCAAAACAAATCAAAAAAAATATTGCCGGCGTTTATGAAGCCTCGGGAGCACAGTATTTGTGGCTGGATGATGCATTATGTGATTTTTTGCAGATGGACAGAATGTATTTGCCGGAGATATTACTGGAAAAGTGGTTGGAGGAAATACCGTTTTTTCATACACTTGTATTTGCCGATGATAAAAGAGGCAGAGCATTGGGATATATCCGTATGAAGACAGACAGGTTGGCGGCGGTGTGCATAGTGTGCTATGACAAGAATGTTCCGGAGTATGAAAATCTGGCGGCTACCTTGCTACAAAAGGAAGGCATTGTTTTGCAGATTTTTACCTATGAAATGCTTACCGCGTGTCCAAAACTTTTTGAAAGCGAACTAATTTTAAAGGGACGGGCTGCAGTATTGGATTTCGAGGGAAAACGCTCTTTTTGGGATAAAAGACTTTTAAATGATATGGGTTATTACTCTTTTTGGAAGGAAATCAGGCTTTTTCTTGACACTTTTCAAAAAAATCGCTATAATACATTGACTAAATAGGCATTGTGCCACGCAGGAGGATAATAAAAACCATGGAAGTAAAGAAGAATATTTTAACTTATGAAGGTCTTAGAAAATATGAAGATGAATTGCATGAGTTAAAGGTTGTAAAGAGAAAAGAAGTTGCACAGAAAATCAAAGAAGCCAGAGAACAGGGCGACTTATCAGAAAACGCTGAATATGATGCAGCAAAAGATGAACAGCGTGACATCGAAGCAAGAATTGAAGAGTTGGAAAAGATTCTTAAGAATGCTGAAGTTGTTGTTGAAGATGAAGTTGATATCAATGCAATCAGCATCGGTTGTAAAGTGAAAATCCTCGATATGGAATTTGATGAAGAATTAGAGTACAAAATCGTTGGTTCTACAGAAGCTAACAGCTTAAAAGGTAAGATTTCAAATGAATCACCGGTTGGTAGCGCTTTAATCGGAAAGAAAAAAGGTGACGTTGTACAGGTGGAAACACAGGTTGGCGTTTTGAAATATAAAGTACTTGAAATCGAAAGATCTAACTAAAGGGAGTGAAGAACGTGTCAGAAGCACAGAACCAGAATCAGAAGGGCAAAAGCCAGCAGGAACAGGATATTAACCAGTTGTTAAAGGTTAGAAGAGAAAAATTAGCTAACCTTCAGGAAGCGGGTAAAGACCCTTTTAAAATTACAAAATATGATGTAACACATCATAGTATGGACATTAAAGATAATTTTGAAGAAATGGAAGGACAGACAGTAACTGTAGCAGGCCGTATTATGCAGAAGCGTGTTATGGGTAAAGCGTCTTTCTGTAACATTCAGGATTTAAAGGGCAACATCCAGTCATATGTTGCAAGAGACAGTGTGGGTGAAGAACCATACGCTGATTTTAAAAAGTATGATATCGGTGATATCGTTGGTATCAAAGGTGAAGTCTTCCGTACTCAGATGGGCGAAATTTCTATTCATGCAAGTGAAATTACATTGCTTTCAAAGAGTTTACAGATTTTACCGGAAAAATTCCATGGTTTAACAAATACAGATATCCGTTATCGCCAGAGATATACAGATTTAATTATGAATGCGGATGTTAAGGATACATTCTTAAAGCGTTCAAAAATTATCAGTACAATCCGCCAGTACCTTGCAGGTGAAGGCTTCATCGAAGTAGAAACACCTATGCTTGTGGCAAATGCAGGTGGTGCTGCGGCAAGACCGTTTGAAACACATTTCAATGCTTTGGATGAAGATTTCAAACTTCGTATTTCTCTTGAGTTATACTTAAAGAGATTAATCGTTGGTGGTCTTGAAAGAGTATATGAAATCGGACGAGTTTTCCGTAATGAAGGTCTTGATACAAGACACAATCCGGAATTTACTTTAATGGAATTATACCAGGCATACACAGACTACAACGGAATGATGGATTTGACAGAAAACATGTTCCGCTACGTAGCACAGGAGGTTCTTGGTACAACGACTATCGTGTACAACGGAATCGAAATGGACTGGGGCAAACCATTCGAAAGAATTACAATGATTGACGCAGTTAAGAAAT
>CAZMND010000046.1:0-16210 GCA_964567585.1 uncultured Lachnospiraceae bacterium | reverse complement strand
ACCAGCGACACGAGGATTTTCAGTCCTCTGCTCTACCAACTGAGCTATCTGGGCTCATAGGCAAAAACCTACGCTATATGTACGTTGTTTTTTCACAACATTGGTATTTTACCTAACATAGTCCCGTATGTCAATACTAAATTTTCACCTATTTTTTCCTTTTATTCAATTTCCTCAATATAATTGTGCAAAGTTTCAGCTCTTTTTGCCCAGCTATGATACTTTAACGCTGTTTCATAACCGTGGTCGGCAATCCTCTGCATTTTTTCAGGATTAGCAAGAAGCTCTTTTACGAGCTCCGGCAGTTTGTCCAGTTCCTTTAAGGAAAAAAATGCCACATCTTCATCCGTCAACACTTCATCCAGATACTCACTGGAATCGGTCACACACACACCACCATTTAACATCGTGTTGAAAATACGGTCATGTGCCCCTTGCTTAAACCAAGGCATAACATTTAGACATATCTTGCTCTTTTCCTGAATTTCAAGGCAGCCTTCCGACTTCATCGGTCCATACTGTACCATATTTTCAGGGTGCTTACATTCCAGTTCCTCCCAGCCTGCACCAACAAGATGCACCTTAACGCCATTGTCCACCAGAACCTGAACTGCTCTTTCACGGATAAGCCCTCTTATCATCAAATCCATAATACAAAAACTTGGCATAGTTTCTTTGATTTGTTCTTCCGTCAAATCCGAAAATGCTTCGTGCATTTTTTCCTCGGCAACCTCTTCCATAGAACGATGCGGATTTGTAAGCAACTCATCAATAATACTCCTGTAAAAGTCCGCATATTCGCTACCGTGTCTGTTCACGTATTTATCAAAATGCGATGCCGGTGAATAATTACCTGCAAAACACACATCAATCGGTCTGTCTTTAATCGGCATTTTCTTTTCCGAAGGTCGAAGCTCGGTTCCCGCAAGTGGCAAAAATGGTCCGTTTACAACTTCCGGGAAAAATCTTCTCACATATTTCTCATGATTTTTGTCGATGCTTAAATGAACATAATTTTTCGGTCTGCCTTCAATAAATTTATGATAATAAAGCGGATGATCCACAATAATGTTATAGCAGGGCACATGTACATCATCCCAGAACCATTTCCCATTTTCATCGCGAAAGATTTCTTCTCCGCAAATTCCATGAAAATTAAAGGTAATCATTACTGTATTTCCATTTCCGCAAAAACGTATAAGATCACCCACGGTCTGCCACGATTTTTCATAATCAAATACGCACACTTCGTGCCCCATCTCTTCAAATGCTTTTTTCATCTGTAAACTAAAATAGGCCTGTGTTTCTATTCCACCAATAAACATTACAATTTTTTTCATAAGTTGACCCCCGCATATGTTTCTATGCACATTTTGCATAATTTTGCATAATAAAAAAGATTGCGCAGGTTGCGCAATCTCCGCGCGCGAGCGGTATTGCGTAGCAATTAATTTCTTCTCCGCGAGCTGCGCATCCTGCGGAGTATCTTTTTTTACTTTACGGGCAAGAACTTTCACACGTTAGTGTGACAAGGTCTTTCCTGTAAAGTAAAAAAGTAGCAAGCTAACTTAATAGCCTGCTACTATTCTATCACATATTTATTAATCACGCATTGCTTTTACTTCTTCGAATTCTTTTACAATATCTTCTGAAGGAGCTTTTGTTAATAAACTTACTACTACAATCATAATACTTGCTACAATGAACGCAGGAAGTAATTCATAGATGTTCCATGCACCACCAATTGGTCGTACAAGATATTTCCAGATAAATACCATCGCACCACCGGAAACCATACCTGCAAGCGCACCCCATTTGTTGGAACGTTTCCAGAACAATGCAAACAATACTACCGGTCCGAATGCAGCACCAAATCCGGCCCATGCAAATGATACAATATTAAATACTGAACTCTGTGGATCTCTTGCCAATACGACGCCAATCAAAGCAATAATAATTACTGTAATACGTGCAACTACCATCTGCATTTTTGCTGACATTTTCATATTGAATACATCATTCATAATATTCTGCGATACAGAAGATGATGCTGCCAAAAGCTGTGAATCCGCTGTTGACATTGTTGCTGCCAAGATACCGGCTAAAATAATACCTGCAACAACCGCCGATAAAATACCATGTGTACTGATTGCACCTGCAATTTTTACGATTACGGTTTCTGCTTCACCTGATGTTGTAAATGTAGGAATGACACCTTCTTTTGATACGCTTAAGGAAACAATACCAATCATTGTCGCTACAAATAATGAAATTACAACCCAAACAGTTGCTACTCTACGGGACAATGTCAATTTTTTTGCATCTTTAATCGCCATAAAACGAAGAAGGATATGTGGCATACCAAAATATCCAAGACCCCATGCTAAAGTAGATACAATCGGAATAAAGCCGTAAGAAGAAGCCTGGCCCGTTGCAATGTCATAACCTTTTGTTAAATCCAAATAACCGGGTAATTCCTGTGCATTTGCAATAACTGCGTCCATACCACCTGCTACGTTGATACCGAAACCAAGTACAATAATAATCGCCATTGTCATAACAATAGACTGGATAAAGTCTGTTGTACTGGCTGCCAAAAAGCCGCCTAATGTAGTATATCCAACAATTACAATTGCTGAAATAATCATAGCTGTCATATATTCAACACCGAATAAACTGCTGAATAATTTACCACACGCCGCAAAACCTGAAGCCGTGTATGGAATAAAGAAAACAATAATTACAATTGCTGCAATAAAATTCAGGATATTCTTTTTATCCTTATATCTGAGTGAGAAAAAGTCCGGTATTGTAATAGAACCGATTCTCTGTGAGTAGCGACGAATTCTCTTCGCTACGATTAACCAGTTTACATATGTACCAACCGCCAAGCCGATTGCTGTCCAAGATGCTTCCGGTAAACCGCAAAGGTATGCTACACCCGGCAAGCCCATCAAAAGCCAGCTACTCATATCAGATGCTTCAGCACTCATAGCTGTTACAAAAGGACCTAAAGTTCTTCCTCCCAAGTAAAAATCATCCGCTGAGTTATTTTTTTTCATATAATAAATACCTATCCCAAGCATGGCCAAAAGATAGAGCGCAATGGTACTCAGCATTGCAATATCATTTGCATTCATTTCGTTTTCCTCCTTAACTTCCCTCGAAATAAAACAATATTAACTTCGCCATTATATCACAAAGTTTTTTATTTAGAATCAATTTTTTACAAAATAACGTCAATAAATGACTCTTTTTTCTTAATCATACAGTAAATTACGCGGATAATCACAAATATAACCGCACACGTGATATAACAATCTGCCACGTTAAAAGTCGGAAAATCGATTATCTTAACATAGATAAAATCCACGACAAACTTATACATAATTCTGTCAATCAGATTTCCGGCCGCTCCGCCAAACAAAAAGATAATCGCAATTCTTTCCATTTTGAACTTATCCTGCTTCAATAACTTAATGTAGGCATATACAAAAAATCCAAGCACCAAAAAAGTTGCAATCGAAATAACCGTCATAAAAACAGAACTGTTGTTAAAAAGGGAAAATGCAGCGCCGGTGTTTTCGAGGTATCTGAAAACCAATACTTCTCCGAGCACAGGCACCTCACCCTGTCCTTTTAACTGATGTATCGCCAAATATTTTGTTATCTGATCCATAAAGATGAGCCATAGCGCCACAAATCCCGCCATATATGCCCGTCCTATTAATTTTTTATTCATCTTATTACTCTTTCTAAACTATTTCTTAAACATTATTTTTTCACTGCCAAACATCTTGGTTAATATGAATCCTAAAATAACCGCATAAATCAAATTACTTGCAAATGTAACAAGAATCGGAATCATATGAATCTCAAAATTAAAGATGGCCGCAAAACACTGAACGCTGTTGTACATCGGTATGAAATAAATCCACATCGGCTGAACATCTCCGCCGCCAAACATCGTTGTAATACCTAAAAGCATAGACAAAATCATAATCGGCGAAATAAAGCTGCTTGCTTCTTTAATGGATTTTGCATATGCGGAAATAACCGAAATCAAAGAAATAATCAATAATACTGTTGCTAAGATAACAATCAGTACTGCAGCATATTCTTTCATTCCATATACCTGTATATCCACGTCGCCCATCACGCTTTCCATATACGCCGGCAATGCCAGAATAATACCAAGGAAACTTGATAAACCGCTTAAAAGCGCAATTGCACTTAAGCTTAAAATCTTACCAATCGCAATGTGTGCACGGTTAATTGGTGTTACAAGTAACGTTGCCATTGTACCACGTTCTTTTTCCCCGGCAATCGCTTCCGGAGCAACACCCATACTGCCGCTGAAAAGGAAAGAAATCAATAGCATCGGCATAATCATAGCCATTAAGAATCCGGCCATTTCTTCCTCTGTAGACAAATCAAATTTCTTTTCTGTGTCCATATTGACTTTAATAATATCCACGATGCTTGTTTCCACAGAATCAATTACACTTTTAACAACGCTGTACGCTTCCGAAGATGCTGTCACGGTACTGTTATAATAAATCTCAATATCCGTTGATTCTGCGCCTACATTTGCCACAGTGGAATCAAAATTTTCAGCAAATACAACTGCCACATCCACTTCCTTATCGGAAATCCTCTGCGGAAGTGTATCAAAATCAATCGCATCGAGCTTAGTTACATCAAAGGTTTCATCTGTAAACACCGGCTCCAAAGTCTCCGGCATATTTACAACTTCCATTTTGTAAACATACTCTTCTTCTGTCATAAACTGGCTTCCCATAGCAGTCCCCATAATAGAGTACACAAAATAAATCATAAGCCCCGGAAGAAACAGCGTCGAAACAACCATTCTTTTATCTTTAAAAAAGCGGTCGAACTCTTTTTTCATTATTGTCCAAATATTACGCATTATAATCACCTGCCACTTCCTTATAGATTTCGAAGAATTTTTCCTCTAAAGGCATATCCTTCACTAAATTATCCAAAGAATCGCACACGGTCAATTTACCGTCGATAATAATCGCAACTCTCGTACAAAGTTTTTCTACCAGACTGAAAATATGAGTAGACAAAATAATTGTTTTGCCTCTTTCCTTCAAATCCTCCAAAAAGTCTGTAACAACCTTGGCTGTTAAAATATCAAGACCGTTTGTCGGTTCATCGAAAATAATAATATCCGGGTCATGTACAATGGAAATCGCCAAAGAAACCTTCTGTTTCATACCTGTTGACAAATTCCCAACCTTCACTTCCGCAAATTTATCAATGCCGAAGCGTTCAAATATTTCCGCTTTTCTTGCTTTTCTTACATCCGCCGGAACATGATACAAGTCACTGAAAAAGTCAAACAAATAATTCGGTGTAAAAAAGTCTTCCAACTTCAATTCACTTGTCAAAAATCCAATTTTTTCACGTACGATTCCGGGTTCCTTTGTAACACTGCTGCCATCTATAATCACATCGCCGCTGTCAGGTTTAATGAGTGTAGAAAGCATTCGGAGTGTGGTTGTTTTACCCGCACCGTTAGGTCCTAAAAGACCAAAAATTTCACCTTTCTCTACCGCAAAAGACAAATCATTTACCGCTACAATTTTTGGTTCATTTGTAGCCTGAATCTTCTGCTGCTTTTTCGAAAGTACAAACGTTTTCTTTAAGTTTTGTACCTGAATAACTTCCATATCAAACTCTCCTCAAAATATGTATTTGATCATACATCTAATCACTACAAAGTCTACTATACAAGATTTTGTACGGTATTGCAATTTTCATTTTATTAATTTTGTGGTAGGATACCTTTTAGAAAGCATTTGCAATAGGTCAGTTCCTGCTTGCGAACATGTTCTAAGGCGCAGGGCCTGACCTATTACAAACAAATCAACATATAGACAGGAAAATTAACATTATGTCTGACAATACACCTACGAAGAATAATCTAACATGCGGAAATGCGCTTACAGTGCTCGTTAAATTTGCACTGCCTTTTTTGCTGTCTTCTTTTATGCAGACACTTTACGGAATGGTGGATTTGTTTGTAGTCGGTTTATATAATGATGCATCCACAACAACCGCCGTTTCCATTGGAAGCCAGGTTATGCATATGCTGACCGTAATTATTATCGGGCTTGCCATGGGTTCTACCGTAAAAATCGGCTACTGCATTGGAGCAAAGGATTATAAAACTACCGCCAAAACCATCGGTAACAGCCTTTCCTTTTTTGCCCTGCTTTCTGTGGTAGTTACAATTATCTTGTTACTATGTACAAAGGGAATCGTAAACGTAATGCTGACTCCCACCGAGTCCGTAAGTCAGACAAATGCTTATCTTCTTGTTTGCTTTGCGGGAATACCTTTTATTGTGATGTACAACATTATCAGTAGCATTTTCAGGGGACTGGGCGATTCCAAAACACCAATGTATTTTGTGGTAATTGCCTGTGTAATAAACATCATTTTGGATTTTGTATTTGTCGGCGGCTTTCACCTTGGTGCATTTGGCGCTGCCCTTGCTACAGTTCTGGCTCAGGCTTTCAGCACTATTTTTGCATTCATTATAATGAAAAAAAATTCCGTGGAATTCACGGTGAAAAAAGAGGATTTTATTCTTGAAAGTCAGATGTTAAAAGATATTGTTAAGGTAGGATTCCCGATTGCTTTACAGGACGGGCTTATTCAGATTTCTTTTATTATTATTACGGTTATTGCCAACAGCCGCGGTCTGATTTTTGCCGCAAGCGTAGGCATTGTAGAAAAATTTATCGGCTTTTTATTCCTTGTTCCATCTGCCATGTTATCGGCAATTTCAGCTATCACCGCGCAAAATTACGGCGCAGGAAAAAAAGAACGTGCCACCATATCTCTCCGATATGCAATTTCGCTGGTACTTGTTTTCGGTGGGGTTATGTGTTTACTTTGTCAAATTTTCCCGGAAACATTTGTGGGGATTTTTACAAGAGAAGTGCCTGTTATTGAAGCCGGGGCCCTTTATCTGATGAGCTATGCCGCAGACTGTATTTTTGCAGGAATTCATTTTGTATTCAGTGGTTATTTCTGCGGAATCGGGAAATCCGGTATTTCCTTCATACACAACATTATTTCTATTCTGGTAATGCGAATTCCGGGGGCTTACCTTGCCTCTGTATGGTTTGCCGATACGTTATATCCGATGGGCTGGGCCGCACCACTTGGCTCTCTGATTTCTGCTGTAATTTGTGTGGGATTTTATGTGTGGAGTAAAAATTTAAAACACCAACTGCACCAGTAGCATATAGCACACGGTTCCCCCTGCGATGGACAAAAGCATCTGCCTTTTCCAAAGGTGCAAAAGCACCACAACTAAAATGGCAATTGCTTCCGGAATACCATGACTGCCACTTAAAATATTCACACCCTTCAAACAATACACCACCAAAAGCCCGAATACTGCTGCCGGTAAAACCTTCCCCAGGTACTGAATGTATTTTGGGGCTTCTTTTTTCCTTCCAAACACCAAAAAAGGCAGGAAACGGGTCAGCATCGTCCCAAACACTACTATTCCGATTGTCATTATCTGCTGTGTTAGCGTCATACGATTTCCCCTCCTTTTTCCAGTGGTTTCCTAAGAAGTGTCAAAACACCCAAAATTCCCAGCATAGCCGGAATAATAAAATCATCTTGTCCAAACAAAATAAGACAAAGTACGGAAATTACAAGACCTACAATCCCATTCGTATGATTTTTCTCCTTCATCCATTGCTCCAAAAAAATCACCACAAAAAGTGCGGTCATAACAAAGTCAAGGCCCTCCGTGTTAAAATGGATAAAGGACCCAAAAATTCCTCCGAGAGTAGAACCGAGAACCCAATAAAGCTGATTTAAAACCGTTACCCACATCATAAACCAACCCTTGTCCACATTCCTTGGAATATCTGCCGTATAATTTATGGAAAAACTCTCATCACACATACCAAATATCAGGTACAGCTTCTTAAGCCCCGTACCCTTGTATTTATCCAGCATAGAGATACCGTAAAACAAATGTCTTGCATTTATCATAAGCGTCATAGATAGCGCCTGCAGAGGATGAAATGCGCCGAGTAACATATTTACCGTAACAAATTCCATTGAACCTGCAAAAATCGTCATACTCATAAGCATCGGATACCAAAAACTAAAACCCGATACATTCATATAAATTCCATAGGTCATTCCCAAAAACAAAAAACCCGTCATTATCGGTATCGTATGCGGAAAAGCCGCTTTTAAAGCCTTTATGAAAACTCCCTTTTCTACGTTTTTCTTACTCACTTTGTAAACTTCCTTCAATCGCTAATTTCTATAATAATTCCAGTAATGCATTTACATCTTCTTCCTTCGTTGCCCAGCTCGTGGCAAAGCGCACCACTGTGTGACTCTCATCATACTTTTCCCAAAAACTGAAAGCCACCGATTTTTTTAATTCTTCCATTTTCTCATTTTCCAAAATAATGAACTGTTGATTTGTCGGCGAATCTATGAAAAAATGATATCCTTTTTCCAAAAGTCCCTGCTTTAAAAACTCCGCCATATCGATAGCGTGCTTACTGATTTTAAAATACAGATTATCGGTAAAAAGCGCATCAAACTGTACGCCTAAAAGTCGTCCTTTTGCCAGAAGCGCGCCCCGTTGTTTTACAATGGTCATAAAATGCTTCGGCGTGTTGTTTTTGGTAAAAACAACTGCTTCACCGCAAAGTGCTCCCACCTTTGTTCCACCAATATAAAATGCATCGCACAAAGCAGCTACATCTGCCAAAGTCACATCTGTATCTTTACTCATAAGTCCATAACCAAGCCTTGCCCCATCCAAATACAAAGGTATTTCGTAAGCGCGGCAAACTCCGGCTAACTTCTCCAGTTCAGCTTTACTATATAACGTACCATATTCGGTTGGATGTGATATGTATACCATGCCCGGAAATACTGCGTGTTCATGGTTTTCATCTGCAAAAAATGTCTTCAGATAACTTTGCAAATCATCCGCTTTTAATTTTCCGCCCTCTCCTGTCAATGTCAAAACCTTATGCCGCGTAAACTCAATGGCTCCTGCTTCATGTGTATTTATATGACCATTATCCGCACAAACCACGCCCTCATATGGCTTTAACAAAGAATCTATAACTATGGCATTTGTCTGCGTTCCACCCACTAAAAAATGCACGTCCGCATTCTTACATTCGCAAAGAGCCTTTATCTTTTCTTTGGCACTTTCCGAATACACATCCGTACCATAACCGGACAAATGCTCCATATTTGTTTTGGCTAATTTTTCCAGCACCTTTTCGTGTGCACCTTCCATATAATCGCTTGTAAAATAAAGCATGGTTTTTCCTCCGTTTGTAAAATTATCCTCACAAAAAACATTCTAACAAGAACATACTCGGAAATCAACGTAAAGAGCATCCTATGAATACAAGAAAAAGAACCGGCTGTTAACCGGTCCTTTTTCTTGTATTCATAGGATTTATTCTACTATTTTATTATAACGGACAAATATCTTATCTTTTCCGCATACGTGTTTTGTACCATCCTCATCCTGGATAATATAATCTCCTTCACCAATAAAGGTTCTGCCACGGCGATGTTTGATATAAGGACATACAATATTACCGTCTTCGCGTGTTATTTTTATGAGAAAATCTGTAACGATCCATCCTTTTGTAACAACATCTGCCCATAATTCAAATCCATCTTCCATGCCTTTTCCGATTTCGTAAGGATAAACCTCCGCTAAAAGTCCAACTCTATAACATTTCATAGGCACCCTCCTTAATGACTGTCTCTCTTGTTACACATAAATTATAACACTATTTATATGAATTTGCTATAATTTTCTGACAATTTGAGGAGATATTTTTACTGGGCAGGTTTTTCCTGAAGAGTAAGTTCTACGGAAATTTGTGAATATTCACCGTATTTGTCACGTCTATGAACAGTTACTTTGATTGTCTGTCCTTTTTTGTAATAGCAAAGCGCTTCCTGTAAATCGGCGAGGCTTGCAATTTCGTCATCACCAAATTTTGTAATGATATCGCCTGCCATAAGACCTGCTACATCCGCTGCAGAATCCTTGGATACTTTGTCGATATAAGCACCCGCCGGAATAACATCCGACTGCATATAATCTGTGGCATTTGTCACAATAACACCCATATAACCGCGGCTTCCTTCC
Organism: uncultured Lachnospiraceae bacterium; assembly: GCA_964567585.1. Lineage (GTDB taxonomy): Bacteria > Bacillota > Clostridia > Lachnospirales > Lachnospiraceae > CALZKI01. The sequence goes on along the minus strand of CAZMND010000046.1, from coordinate 6,003 downwards.
GGTACAACCTGTCTGTCCGCTTTTATTAAAAGTTCTTCAATAATCGGTCTTGCTGCAGAAATCGGAATTGCATAACCCATACCTTCAATCGTACTTCCACCGATTTTACTTGAATTAATACCGATAACTTCACCTCTCATATTAAGAAGTGCACCACCTGAATTACCCGGGTTAATTGCCGCATCTGTCTGAATGAATGTACCTGTAATACCGTAGTCGGATTCCATCTGAATTTCACGGTCGAGAGCACTGATAACACCTGTTGTAACTGACTGACCATACCCTAATGCATTGCCGATTGCAATGGCAGGTTCTCCTACCAAAAGCGAATCCGAATCACCCAGTTTGGCAATTGAAATTTCTCTTTTTGTTTCTTCAGTGAGCGAATCAAGACTTACTGCAATAACTGCCAAATCCATTGTTTTCGCACTACCCTTAATCGTAGCATCCGCTGTTGAATCGTCTACAAACGTAATCACCAGTCTGTCTGCATCTTCTACTACGTGATAATTGGTCACGAGTAAAAGTTCAGTGTCGTTTTGTCCTACAATAATTCCGGAACCACTGGCTTTATATGTCTGTTCATAGCTTCCAAAATAACCAAAATTCTGTGTCGCTGTGTACTCATTGACAATGGATACGAGAGAAGGCATTACATCCTTTGCAATTTCAGAAATGTCTGTAACTGTCGTTATCTGCTGTACTCCTGTTTGTAACGTCGGTACCGTTTCGATTTCCTCTTTTTCCTTGGATGCATTTTCAAATATCTTATCTGCCACATCCTCATCCACAACTCCCACAGCAGCCAACACTTTTGCTAACGGGTCTATATGGTTTGCAATTGCTGTTGTTCCATAAAATGTCACACCTGCAACAGATCCAAGTAAAACACCTGATAAAATCAGTGCCATAACCTTTTTAAATCCACCTTTTTTCTTCTTTTTCACCGGTTTTGGAACTTCCCGGTTTATCGGTTCATTTACCGGTTGATTCACCGGATCTGTATATGCATTAGTATCGGAATTCATAATAAAATTCACATTTTCATTCATATTTTCCATATATTTCACTCCTTATCATACTTGATAATTAAGTTATATCGCATCTGCCTTAACTATAACTTAATTATATATAAAATTATTCTAAAGGCAATTTTACTACAAAAACAATTTTATTATCATTTTGTTTTTGAACGGTAATTGCTCCTTTTAAGGACTGTACAATTGCTTTTGCCGCCGATAAACCGATACCGTAACCACCACTTTTTTGGGTTCTGGCATCATCCGCACGATAAAATCGGTCAAATATTTTATCAAGTTCCAGTTTTTCCAAATTGTCGGCTGTATTGGCCACAACAAAATTCACCTGTTTGTTTGACTGCGACAAATAAACCTCTATACTTCCGTTTTCAGAAACATATTTTGTCGCATTGTCCATCAATATAGAAACAAGCCTTTGCACCTGTTCTTTATTCGAATCCACATTCAAATCAGGCTGAATACTTTTATAAAAATGAATATCTTTTACCGAAATACTTTCTTCAAACTGACTAAGGCTTTCCTCTATCAGTTCCGTCAAAGAAAACCGTTCTTTTATTTTTCTTTCACTACTTTCTTCCATTTTTGCCAACGTCAGTAAATCCTGTGTCAAATCCTTCAGTCTGAAAATCTGACTTCTTATATTTTTGCTGTACTTGGTTTCACCATAATGTAGCTCCATAGCATCTGTGTTTGCCATAATAATCGCAAGGGGCGTTTTAATTTCGTGTCCCGCGTCCGTTACGAACTGCTTCTGCTTTTCAATGCTGGTCGCTATCGGTTTGATTGCCTGCTTAGATAAAAGAATGACAAAAAGCAACATTGCACACCAGCATAGTACACCTACTAAGATGGATAAAAGTAGCACCTGCCACACACTTGTTATCTGCTTTGTAATGTCTAAAAATATATAGGTTTTCCCTAAATTACCAACGGTTGGAATAACAATGTATTTAAACCGTCCGATAGTTCCCAAATCTTCTCTTTCATTCTGGACCTGATATACATAATTTTGAGCTTCTTTCACATCCACGGACGAAATATGACTTGTATCTATCGTACGTATTTTTCCATAAACATCTTCCCGCGCCACAAAATAAATGGCTCCCAAAGTATCATCCTGTGTCACCACCGCAGAAAATAAATTCCACGAGCTTCTTACCTCCGGAAGCATCATTGTGATTGCAGAATTTTCCACTTCGGCAAGAGTAGATAACAACTTGTCCGTCTGTTTATTTGCAGATATTGTATTAAAAATATTGATACCGCCCAAAACCGCAATAAGCAAGACCGTAATAGCCAGCATCGAGGAAACTACGAATTTTTTCTGCAACTGCTTTATCATACAATTTCCTCCAACGTATACCCGATATTTCTCTTTGCCTTAATTTCCACATTTGCACCTAAGGAAACTAATTTTTTCCGAAGGTTTGAAATATATACCCAGACAATGCCCAGTTCCGCATCCGTATCATATCCCCATACTTTTACAAGAATATCTTCCGTAGAAAGATAAATGCCCCTGTTCAGCATAAAAAGCTCCATCATCTGATACTCTATCTTAGATAAAACAATACTCTGTCCGCAGCCTGACAATTCAAATGTACTCATATCCAGCGAAATATTTCCATAGGTAATTACATTTGGCGTAAAGGTTTCTCTTCTGCGAAGAAGTGCACGCACTCTGGCTAAAAGCTCACCCATAGCAAAAGGCTTCGGTAAATAATCGTCCGCCCCTGCATCAAGACCTTCTATCCGATCCTCCACCTCCGCTTTGGCCGTCAAAAGCAATACAGGTGTCCCTATCCCTTCTCTACGGAGATTTTTAAGCACCTCAAGACCATTCATTCCCGGCATCATAATATCCAGAATAATTCCATCATATTTTTCCGCTCTGGCATATTCTAGCGCCGTAATACCGTCATAAACCGCATCCACTATATAATGATGATAAGTCAAAATATCCGTAACCGCCTCGGACATGGCGATTTCATCCTCTGCAAACAAAAGCTTCATAAATCATACCTTCTAAATAAAATTCTCTTTGTTCATAATATATAGATTAGCTTAAAACTAACTTAATATCCATATTTTTTTCGAGAAAGCATCAAAAAAACTACCGTTACAATTAGCGCCACCACCTAAAAAAGCAGCCTTCCGTATGTAAAATGGTCTGATAGCTTAATTTTCATTATTTCCTCCAAAAATGCCAAATCTATTCAGCATTGTTGCAACAACCTTAGGTCCTGAATACGTAACAGAGCATCTTTACCCAAATATGAACGATGCGGCTCAGAAATTAATTGATCAAAACAAAAAATAATCTACATAAGGAAGGTAACCCCATATTAATAACTAAGGGTTACCTTTCTTATTTTCTTAACCCCCTTCTACTTCTCTATATAATAAAGTGAAAACTCATACTGGGAAATCTGCATCTGACCGTAAGAAATCACATCGTATCCCATTTCCGTCAGCCGCTTAACGTCCTCCTCGCCAATCGGTGTGGGATTAAAATACCAGAATTTATCCTTGGTAGCACCGTAACAGGTTCCGTTTATAAATTCTGTTCCCGGAAAATAACAAGGGAAAATCGTCCATCCTAAATGCTTTACACCATTTGTGACAAACATCGTATCTTCTCCCGGCTTACCAATAACATTAAGAGTTGCGTTTGTTTTTATAGATTGGTCAATTGATAAATCCCTATAATTTTTATAATTATCGATTCCTATTACAAGGAACAAAGAAAGGAACGTCAACGCAAATCCTTTAACAATAAAACGAAGTGTTTTTTTACCTATCTTTTCCTCATACTTTTTTGCCAGCGCAAATATACGACTTAATTCAATTACTAATATTATAAATGTCACTGCACTCAATGGATACATATACCGTTGAGCCAGCATTGGTTTCATCGCATAAGAAAGTAAATATGCAAAACCTACTGTTCCTATAATTGTTGCAACACCTACAACTATTGCATACATTTCATTTGACCATTCTTTAATTGATGGTTTATTAAACACAATATCTTTTTTTCCTTCCACAGTTTCTATTTTTATAAGTTTACATTCAACTATCAGAAGTATAAATAGCAAAACCAGTACAATAGGAAATATACATACACTTAATCCTTTATATCCCATAATCATTTCTATTGTTTGATTTAAACCTAAAATATCTGTCATCCACCAATTACCACTGATATTTTTTATCGCTGTAAACAAAAAATATAACCACGGTGCATATCCAATTAAAAATACAATTATTGCTACTAACCCTTTAATCCAATATTTTCCGCCATTCCTTATCCATACCGCAATACCGGTAAAAAACAACAGAACTCCTACTGCGACAAGCGCATAATAATGCGAGTATGCTGCTTCCAATGCCCATAATACCATTCCAATCCATGCTGCCTTTTTTCCTGTACTGATTACTCTGTATGAGCAGTAAAATGCTCCTAAAACACCAAGAAAAGCCAATGAATACATTCTGATTTCCAAATTATATTCCAGACATGATGCACCGAGTCCGGAAATCACAACAAAAAAAGCCGCCGGTATATTACCAAACTCTTTTCTAACCACTGTTACAACCAAAACAATTCCTATAATAAACGGAACTAATGAAGCCAAATGATATATAGGAATACTATGTCCAAAAATATCCCCGAATAACTTTATCCAAATATAATGAAGAGGAGGGTGATTATCATAGTAATATAAAATTTCTATAACCCCATATAGACTATTTTTTGCTGTATTTGCTGAAAATGCCTCATCACCCCAAACCACATTATCAAACATAAGAGATATGTTTAATATAACAACTATAACTGCTAATAAATAGATTAGATATGGCGATACATATTTTGAAAAAAATCGTACTATTTTCATATCTTGAATTTTTCTCAAATTAATCTTTTCTATTAAATCCATCTTAATTATTATCCGTTCAAAGAGAATCAGCCCAACTAATATGACTATCTCTAAACAAATAAATTTCACGGTAAAAGAAGGTGATTGACTTATTTTCGTAAAAAAAGAAGTATCGTCATCCTTCATTAGTCCTAATACAATACTTGTCCAAAAGATCATTGAAATAATATAAATTATACTTTTCAAATATTTTTTCGTTTTATGCATTCTGATGTCCTTTCCGGCAGATATTTTGCCAAATTAATTAAAAATAAAAAAATGTTACCAAAACCATAAAATTATATCCTCTCGTTATCTTGCTCGTTCTTTTGTTGTGAATCATCATTAGAATTTTTAGATTGTTTCGATTTGATTCATATGTGTTTTAGATTTTTATCTTTCAGATTTAGATATTTGAAATTATAACATAAATTTAGGGTGCGTCAATATTTATCCTCTAAATATAACTTACCATATTTATCATATATCTCTACTTTGTTCACTTTAACAATTTTTTGATTTCTAATATATACATCTGTCGAATTAAAGAAAAATGATTCTGCATATCTCTTTTTTTGTGAATCTTTTGCAACGCTTAAATAAATATACTCTCGCATTTTTTTATACTCAATATATTTTTCGAGTAGCTCGTTCATTACAATACCTCTACATACAGCAAATGCTCCCGACAAAGTCAGGAGCATTCAGATTTCAAAAAGCGGTTCTCTCTTCTTCGGTTAAACCTATTCGGGGTAAGCGAACCGAACTTACAGAAAAACCTCCGTTTACAAACCCGAAAAATCGTAAACATCTTTGGTTATCTTTAGTATATTCAATTCATCTTTAAAAGTATACTGACAAATTACACAATTTTAACATTTTAATTCTCCGATTTTATTTACTATATAGTGTAAATGGCATTCTTCACTGATTCCATTCTTATGATACGAAAAAAAGCCATCACACTATGTGTGATAGCTCTTTTTCGTGCCGGCGACCGGAATCGAACCGGTACGGGAGATTAGTCCCGCAGGATTTTAAGT
>CAZMND010000045.1:0-16252 GCA_964567585.1 uncultured Lachnospiraceae bacterium | reverse complement strand
CCCACCTTCTGCATCAATTTGAAGATAGGAAGAACTTCATAACTGTCTTTTTCTACAACTGCACAGATGTTTTCCGGAAGCATTCTCGGAATGTTTTCATAGAAACCACCACCTGTAATATGGCTGCAACCTTTAATCGTAACGCCTGCATTTTTAATGCTCTTCAATGCTTTTACATAAATCTTTGTCGGAGCAATAAGCGCTTCTCCCAAAGTTGTACCAAGTTCGTCGTAGTATGTATCAAGGCTTTCTTTTGTAATTTCGAATACTTTTCTAACAAGTGAAAATCCGTTGCTGTGAACACCGCTGCTGGCAATACCGATAAGTACGTCACCGTCTTTGATATTTTCGCCTGTAATCAAATCTTTTCTGTCTACAACACCTACTGCAAAGCCTGCCAAATCGTAATCTTCTTCCGGCATAAGTCCCGGATGTTCTGCTGTTTCACCACCGATAAGTGCTGCTTCTGACATTTTACAGCCTTCTGCCACACCTTTTACGATTGTTGCGATTTTTTCAGGATAGTTTTTACCGCAAGCAATGTAATCCAAGAAAAATAAAGGTTCACCACCTGCACAAACAACGTCATTTACACACATTGCCACTGCATCAATACCGATTGTATCATGTTTATCCATAACGATAGCAAGTTTAACCTTTGTTCCGCATCCGTCAGTACCTGATAAAAGAACAGGGTCTTCCATATCTTTAATTGCTTTCATGGAAAATGCACCTGAAAAACCACCAAGACCGCCTAAAACTTCCGGTCTCATAGTTCCTTTTACATATTCCTTCATCAATTCCACTGATTTGTATCCGGCTTCAATATCCACACCGGCTGTCTTGTAATCCATTGCCATTTTTCTTCTCCTATTTTCGTTTTGTAGTTTATTTCCCGTGCAAAATTATTTCGTGTAGTTTTTGTAACCGCATTCCTGTAATTTTGCATCTTTTTTCTGTACGTCTGATTTCATTTTTTCACTGTATGCTTTTAATTTTGCAAGCAACTCACTGTCACTTGTTGCTAAAATTTTAGCCGCAAGTAAACCTGCATTTGCACCGCCGTTAATCGCTACGGTCGCAACCGGAATTCCCGATGGCATCTGTACGATAGAATATAAAGAATCTCTGCCGCCAAGTGATGTTGTATGCATTGGAATACCGATAACCGGCATTGGAAAAATCGCTGCGCACATACCCGGCAAATGAGCTGCCATACCGGCACCTGCAATAATTACTTTAAAGCCCTTGTCTTCCGCACTCTTTGCATAATCAAAGAAAATATCAGGTTCTCTGTGTGCTGAAATAATGGTCATTTCATAAGAAATTCCTAACTCCTCCAAAATGTCGGCAGCCTTTGCCATAACCGGCATATCCGAATCGCTACCCATTACAATACCTACTTGTGCCATTTTTGTTTCCTCCTATTTGTTTATAAACGGCTCATTTAATTCTTCTGTTCCCGCAAGAACAAATCTACCGTCTACGATTATCTTTTCTGTAAAATTATCTTCCCCTATGATCTCGATAAGTGCCAGTTCATCGTACGGAATCGTTATATCCGTGTGACAATTGAAGTATGCTTTTGACGCATCCGTCTTACGAAGCGCAGATACACTGTTTTCTTTTGCCACGATTTCCTTTCCATCCGGGTTATACACACGCAAATCTTCGCTGTGGGAATAACAAGTATCGCCCACGGCAAAATGCGGCCCCATCTTTTCTGCAATCAAAATCGGTAATTTATCTTCAATACCGTACTTTTTGCAGGCCACATAAGCAGTTGTATTGGTTCCGATTGCAAACTCTCCCATCGGCAATGTATCGTGATGGAATAAAATATTGTCCCTGACATATTTCAGGTTTTCCGCCTCGGAATCAAAATTAGTACAACCATACCTTACTATCATACCATTTTGGAAGCAAACTTCCAAGTCCTTAAATTCATATGCATTCAAAAAAACGTGTTTTACATGCAAAATTCCTTCTGTTTCTTCCAATCTTGGTGATGTAAACACCTCTCCCACCGGAATATTCACATCGGCAACACAATTTTCAAAATTTGTTTCTTTATCCGGATTTGCCAAATTTCTCAAAGAAACATATAAATCCGTCTTATTACCGTTACCGCCTACGATATGCACTTTTTTCGCCTTATCCAGCGTGTCGATGAGGGTTTGCTGGATTCTTTGGTACTTCTTATAATCCAACGTATTGATTTTCACAATTTCATCAAATATCTCTTCATATTTATCACCGATTTCAGGAACCGGAAACGCAATGATGGTAAAGCTTCTTTCTTCCCCTTTAATATATTCATTTACAATTTCGCCGGCGCGGCTTGCATATTCCACGCAAAGCTTTTGCTGCGCTTTCGAATACTTCGGATTGGACACTTTATTTACCGGCTCAAAATCCTTTTCCCCGAAAATCTCAATAACTGCCGGACCACCAAAAACTGCTGCCAATTTTTTATTTTCTTCATAGTTTTCTTTAAGCCCCTCAAGGCGTCTTGCCACGAACATCTTATCCAAAAAGAGCGATAAATCTTCTTTATGGTCAAAATCAAACTGTTTGTTCGGATTGGTTCCAAAAAATCCCACTTTAAAAACATCCCTGCCACGAAGAATACTCTGACCCGCTCTGTAAATTGTCGGTTCCATACCCATCTTCCTGAAATTTTCTATGGCCTTTCTTACCACTCTTTCAAAACCGATGTGATAACGGATATTCACTGTTTTCTTCTTACGGATGTCTTTATTGGTCACTTCAAATCCAATTCGGTAACCTTCTGTATAGGTATCCGCTATCTTCTGCACATCTTCCTCGCTCATAGAAAGGAGATGCTTCGCCTCTTCCAGTTCATTTTTATCGATGTATTCACCATAATAGTATAAATATCGAAGGTCCGATAAATCGGACTCCATAACGATTTTCTTGGCAAAATCCCGTGACGGGTCTATCTGATTTAAAATCACTTCCCTGCCTTCCTGTTTTGCATAATCACTCAAAAACCAGTAGGCATTATCCTTTAAAAGTGACGCATCCACAGGTACGTTCTCCTCTTTTGCCGTTACAAACGATGTGTATATTTCCATCAGAAGTTCCAGACGTATGAGAAAAGGCTCCATATCCTGTTCATACGAAAAACCAATGAGTGCACGCATTTCTGCTGCCAGAAACGAAAGGAAACGTCCCATTTCCGGGCCATATTTTTCTACGGCATACTCCGGATTAAAATAAGTTTGTTCATACGTTCCCGGAAAAATATCTTCAAAAAGCGCTCTGTTTTTCTCTTTAAGCACACCCTCAGAAGCCTCATACATTTCACCGCTTTTTACAAATTCATAGTTGGCAATCACCTTTTTTACAAAACCAAAAAGTTCCTCGAAATAAGGACCATACTCTTTCGTAACCTCTTCTGTCACCAACGCCGCATATAATCTTTCCGTCACAAGTTCAAATCTTTCTTTTATCATAAACCATACGCTCCCGCATATAATATCAAGCTGACCATTGCAATAACAATCGCATTAAGTACCATTCCCAAATAGGAAATAAAATAGTACTTATCCGGTTCTTTTTTTGAAATAATTGCAAGAACAAGCCCTGCAAATCCATAAATCAGACACAAAAGTACAACTCCCCCGTATTCTAAAGTTGCTGTGCCACCCTTTGAATACGTAAATGCAATTGCTATAATAATCGACACAATTCCGATTATTCCCAAAACCACTGACATAATAGCCTTTTGGGAGAAGGTTTTATTCGTAAAAATATAATTTTTTGAATTCCTTGTAGGTCGTTTACTCTTACTTGGTTCCATTTTGCTCCTTCAAAGAAAGGCGCTGACCCTTTGGCCAAACGCCTTTATCTGCTTTGTTTTACGGCACTTTATGCCATTTTACTTTCTTCTACATATTTTGTAATGTTGGATACATTCACAAACTTCTTCACGTTGTCGCCGTTTGAAATTACCAGCGTCGGTGCCTGCATAACACCATACTTCTGTGTCAATTCCATATTTTCTTCTGCATCTATTAAAACATAAGAAGTATCTTTTAACAACTCTTTTGCCATACCGCAATTCGGGCAGGTCTTTGTTGTGAATAAGTACTTCACTTCTTCCGGTGTGGAAATCAGGACATCCATTTCCCCGTCTTTATCCGAAACGGTTACCATGACAGAATGTTTCAATACGGAATTTTCAATATCGTATTCCGTTCTGTTTTTATATTCCTGAAGTTTTCCGTCATTCCAGTTCTGTACCGGTCTGTAATATCCTGTAATTCGGCTGTATACTTCCGTCACCTTGCCACAGTGTGGACAAATTTTCTGTTCTCCCGCCAAATAACCATGTTCCCTACAAATAGAATAAGTCGGTGATAATGTATAGTATGGAAGCTTATAGTTGTCCGCAATGGTTTTCACCAATTTTGCCGCTGCCTGCCAATCCGGTAATTTTTCTCCCAGAAAAGCATGGAATACAGTTCCTGATGTATATAATGTCTGCAATTCGTCCTGAATATCCAAAGCATCAAAAATATCCACCGTATAATCTACCGGCAAATGGGAAGAGTTTGTGTAATATGGTGTATCGCCCATATTTCCTGCCGATTTAATTGCCGGCCATTTTTTCTTATCATGTTTAGCCAGACGATATGTTGTACTTTCCGCCGGAGTTGCCTCCAAATTGTACAAGTCTCCGTACTGCTCCTGATAATCAGAGAGACGGTTACGCATATGATTCAATACTTCTTTTGTAAATTCCTGTGTTCTTTCGTCTGTCAAATCCGCACGAAGCCAGTTTGCATTTAACCCCACTTCGTTCATACCGATAAGACCGATTGTTGAAAAATGGTTATCAAAAGAACCAAGATAACGTTTTGTATATGGATATAAACCTTCGTCCAAAAGTTTTGAAATAACGCCTCTCTTGATTTTCAAAGATCTTGCGGCAATATCCATCATATGGTTAAGACGCTTATAAAAATCATCTTTGTTTGCTGATAAATATGCAATACGCGGCATATTGATTGTAACAACACCCACACTACCTGTACTTTCCCCCGAACCAAAGAAACCACCTGATTTCTTGCGCAGTTCTCTAAGATCAAGACGAAGTCGGCAACACATAGAACGCACATCGCTAGGTTCCATATCCGAATTTACATAATTCGAGAAGTATGGTGTACCATATTTTGCCGTCATTTCAAACAACAATCTGTTGTTTTCCGTATCTGACCAGTCAAAATCACTTGTAATGGAATATGTAGGAATCGGATACTGGAATCCTCTGCCGTTGGAATCGCCTTCAATCATTGTTTCGATGAAAGCCTTGTTGATCATATCCATTTCTTTTTTACAATCTTTATACTTAAAGTCCATTTCCTCTCCGCCGACAATCGCCGGAAGGAGCGCCAAGTCATTTGGCACAGTCCAGTCCAATGTTACGTTTGAGAAAGGAGCCTGTGTTCCCCATCTGGATGGAGTATTTACGCCGTAAATAAAGGCTTCAATACATTTTTTCACTTCTTTATAGGATAAATTATCCACTTTTACAAACGGTGCAAGATATGTGTCAAAGGAAGAAAATGCCTGTGCGCCCGCCCATTCATTCTGCATAATTCCAAGGAAGTTTACCATCTGATTACACAAAACAGACAAATGTCTTGCCGGCGCAGAAGTAATCTTACCTGTAATACCGCCGAGTCCTTCCTTAATCAACTGTTTTAAGGACCATCCTGCGCAATAGCCTGTAAGCATAGACAAATCATGAATGTGAATGTCCGCATTTCTGTGAGCCTGCGCAATTTCCTCATCATAAATTTCCGATAACCAGTAGTTGGCAGTAACCGCACCTGAGTTACTTAAAATAAGTCCGCCTACGGAATATGTGACGGTAGAATTTTCTTTTACACGCCAGTCTTCTACTTTCACATAACTGTTCACTACATCTTTATAATCCAAAATTGTGGATTTCATTGTACGCATTTTTTCACGCTGCTTACGATAAAGAATAAATGCTTTTGCAGCCTCTTCATAGCCAGCCTGACCAAGCACCTTTTCCACACTATCCTGTATATCTTCTACATGTACGCTACCGTCCTTGATTTTTCCCTGAAAATCTGCTGTAACACGCAAAGCCAACAAATCCACCACATCATTATTATATTGTACATCTGTGGCATTAAATGCCTTGATAATAGCATCACTGATTTTTGTTAAAGTAAAATCTGTAACTTCTCCTTCTCTTCTGATTACCTGGAACATAATAACCCCCTGTATTTCTTTGGTTAAACGTTGTCTGTATTTCTCCTCATTTGGTGAAATCAAAAAATCCCACCGATATCATCATTCTATCATCTTCCATATTTTTCGTCAACGAAGAAACACAAGATAAACCGACTTTTTTCTCAAAAAGCACAAGATATTGTATGTTAACCGATTTAGTCGCTTAAATTGTCCCACTCGGATAACACCGGGTGGGACTACTCATTTTACACATATTCATTTTGTCTTTTCTTAACGCGTTTTTAAAAATTCCTGTTCTCTTTTTGCCTCTTCATCGTCCGGATAAGTCAACAGGTAACTTTCCATTAAAACCTTAGCTTTTTCAAATTCTCCCAAGTACTCATAGGCCACAATTTCATTGAATTTCAGACTCTGCATACACGGACAGTTTTCCACCTTCATTCCTTCCTGGAACGCAGTCAATGCGGCTTCGTAATCCTCCATCTGCATCTTGCAAAGTCCCAACTGGTTATACAGCGTGGCATCCGCATTTGACAAGAGATAATTGTTATATAAACTGCAGGCATAATTGTAATCTCCCAGTTTTTCATATGTCATACCAAGATACGTAACTGCCTGTTTTCCGCTGTTTTTCTCTTTTTCAAGAATCTGTCTGGCCTGCTCGTATTCGCCCATAAAGTAATACATCATACCCTTCTGGGTTTCTGTCATGCTTCGTTTGCCTTCTTCTAAAGCCTTCTCCAGATAGCCTCTTCCGGCTTCACCATAGCCCTCATTTTCCAAAACCTTATAGATTTCCAGAAGCATATCATAATCTTTATCTTCCAATTCTATAGCTGTATCAAAATCAGCCATAGCTTCTTCATATCTGCCCATTTCCAGTCTGATTTTTCCTCTGAGTTCATAGGCAATTGCATTTCGACTCTCCAAGTCAATTATCGAATCATATGTACTTTCAGCCTCTTTGAGCTGGCCATTTTTATAATACGCTGCAGCCAAATAGTAATTAATATCGTAATCCATAGAATCCAGAATTCCGTTACTGCTGCCAAGTGCCTGTAAAAAAGCTTCTATCGCCTTGTCATACTCTGCAAGACCCATATACGCAATCCCCAGTCCTCTATATATCTTTGCCAAATCTTCGCCCTTCTCTTTTGCTTTTTCAAAGGACAAGACCGCATTGGCATACTGTGCCTCTTCCACATACTGCATTCCCTGCATCACGTGCTCGTCCGTCTGGGAACATGCCGTACACATAAATATATTTACTGCTATCAAAATACCTGCTAACAACTTTTTCTTCATAAAAATCTCCTCGCTTACGCTATCTTTTTTCAGTATAACACACTTTTTTTTATTTCCATAGTCATTTCACTGGAAATCAACCTGTTTTTTTGTGGAAAATTTTCGTACTTTTTTCCTAAAAAGAATGGATTTTTTTGTAGATACATTGTAAAATATTCTTATGTATTGTTTATGATTTGTGGGGAAATCAGACATATAGCACAAAATGTAATAATATAAGTGAGAGTGAGGGTCTACTATGTTAGGTAAGGCAACTAGGGGAACTTCGAAAGAAAAAGCTTCAAAAGAACCCAAAGTACAATTAACCAAAGAGGAAAAAGCTCTTCAAAAAGCTGCCAAAGCTGCCGCTAAACAGGCTGAGAAAGAGGCTGCAAAGGAAGCTGCGAAAGAAGCCAAAGCTTTAAAGGAACCAAAAGTTAAAGAGAAGGTCGTTAAGGAAAAGCCGGTTAAAAAAGAGAAACCGGTAAAAGAAAAAGCTCCTAAAGCACCAAAAGCGCCGAAAGAGAAACTGAAACCGGCCGATATCATTAAGAAAGTGAAAAACTTCTTCTTAAAACTTCCGGGTGTTTCCAAATTGACGGCTCCGAAGGAAGCTTCACCGATTACAAATGACAAGGTGGCATTTTTAAGTTCCATCAAAGTAAAACTCTTTGTGGCATTCCTTGTTCCAATCGGCTTATTCGTTATTACCGGTATTTTGATTTATTCAAAATGTAGTAACACCTTAATTGAAAACAGTGAAACTTCTACATATACCACTCTTTCTACTTTGAATGAGTATTTTGAATCCGGTTTTGAAGCTGCGTCGCTCATTGCTACACGTTTGAGTGTAAATGAAACGGTTTCATATGCTTACAGTGGCGGTTCTACCAACGCTATGATTAATGATGCTAAAGTTGTTGTTTCCAACGAATCTACAGCAGATTATCTTGTAGCATACATTACCATTATTGGTGACGGATTTGATACTGCATCTTCAAAAGGTGTATTATCTGCTGATGCTTACAAGGCATTCGTGGATTCACCTGCCGGACAGACAGTTGCTGCATCAGATGCACGAATCACATGGATTGGTTCCCACCCTGAAATGGATGAGGTTTTGAAATATGAAACTTCTGATTATGCCATTTCCGGTGTTATGCCGTTTACAGACCGTTTCAATAAACCGGCCGGATACATTATCATCGACATCAAGACAGAATATGTGGCAAACATTCTTGCCAATGCCAACTTTGGTGAAGGTAGTATTGTAGGTCTTGTAAATTCAGATGGTAGCGAAACTACAAGCGGTGAAGAAGGCTTTGCATTCTTTAGCCAGGACTTCTATCAGAGCGCTCTTGCAACAGGTGTTGCAGGAAGCAACGACCAGAAATATTCCGGCACAGATTATTCTTACGTATATACTCCTGTTGAATCTACAGGCGGTATGGTATGTGCTTTAGTACCAAAGGACAACATCCTTGCGGGTGTAAAAACAATTCAGGTTTATCTGATTGTTGCAATTTTCATCTGTGCGGTATTCGCTCTTGTTCTTGGTAACTTGATTGCAAACAACATTGCAAAAGCAATTGTATTAGTAAACAAAACATTAAAACAGACTGCAAGCGGTGACTTGACAAGTACTCTCCATTTAAATAGAAAAGACGAATTTAAGGCTCTGTCCTTTAACTTAACCAACATGATTGCCAGTATGAAAAACCTGATTCAGAAGATGACACACGTAAGTGGCACACTTTCCGAATCTGCCGACACAGTTAGTGATAACGCACAGTTATTATTTGATGTTACAAAGAACATTACCGAAGCCGTTGGCTACATCGATGATGGTATTTCACAGCAGTCTACCGACACAGAAAGCTGCTTGAACCAGATGGCTGATCTGGCTACCAAGATCAATGTCGTACAGCAGAATGTATCTGAAATCGACAACATTACTGCTACTACAAAATCCGCAGTTAATGATGGTATGGTAATCGTGACAGACTTAAGTTCACATGTAAGCGATACAACAAATGTTACAAAGGAAATCATTGAAGAAATCAACGTATTGAACCAGGATGCTCTTTCAATCAACGATATTATCGCTACAATCGAAGATATCGCCGAAGAAACAGATCTCCTTTCTCTGAATGCTTCTATCGAGGCTGCAAGAGCCGGAGAAGCAGGACGAGGCTTCGCAGTTGTTGCAGATAACATCCGTAAATTTGCTGAACGTTCTAATGACGCTGCCGGTGAAATCAGAAAGATTGTCGGTGCACTCCAAAGCCGTATGGCTCATACAATTAAAACTGCCGGTAAGGCCAGTGAAATTGTAGCACAGCAGGAAGCTTCCTTGGATTCAACTATCAACATCTTCTCTCAGATTAGAGATCACGTTGCTACGTTGTCATCCGACCTTGAAAACATCAATGCTTCTATTGAAGGTATGGAATTAGCTAAGAACGATACAATGCTTGCTATTGAAAGTATTTCTGCTACTTCCAACGAAACCGAAGCTGCTGCTAACGAACTTAGCAAGAGTGTTGAGAAACAGTTACATTCTGTTGAAGAATTGAACGAAGCCGTTTCGCACTTACAAGAAAATGCGATGGATTTGGATATTTCAGTTAGTATCTTTAAAATTGAGTAAAAAAGTGTTATAATCTGCTTCGTAGGGATATTCTCTACGAAGCATTTTATTTTTAATTTAGGAGAATTTTATGCAGGCAAATTATCATACCCATTCTGAATACTGCGGTCATGCAGAAGGTACGCTCAAAAATTATATTGAAAAAGCCATTTCCTTAAAGCTTACAGATTTAGGTTTTGCAGAACACGCTCCTTTTCCGGGTAATCCTTTCGGAATGCGTATGGATTTTAACACATTGCCAGACTATGTCAGCGAATTAAAAGCGCATAAAGAGACATATGCAAACCAAATCAGTTTACATATCGGTTTGGAAATTGAATATTTGGATGCCTACGCTTCCTATTATCCGCTCCTGCTTTCCGAATATGGCATCGAATATCTGATAATGGGCCAACACTTTTTTATGGGACCTGATAAAAAATGCTACAATTTGTATGATAATTCTTTCCCGTCCGATTACCTTATAAATCATTCAAAAAATATGATAAAAGGTATGGATACGGGATTTTTCAAATATATCGCACATCCGGATTTGATGTTTATACGTGATTACGGAATGGATGACGGATGCAAAAAAGCGATTTCGGCTTTAGTGGAAGGTGCCGCAAACGGCCACCATATTTTGGAATTGAACGCTAATGGTTTCAGACGCGGAAAACAAACTTATTCCGATGGAATCAGATATCCTTATCCGGTAGACGATTTTTGGAAAGAGGTCGCAAAAACCGATATTTCTGTAATAATCGGTTCAGACAGCCACTCTCCTTCCATTATCTGTGATGAGTATACAGACTACGCCAAGGAGTATGCTACCACCTTGGGTTTAAATCTGATAGAAACGCTTACACTATAAAATATGCTTATGGGCTTGCGACTTTTCGCAGGCCCATTAATATTTTCTTTTCGAGCCTGCTTACCTGTACCTGACTGATACCCAGTATTCCGGCCACCTGCATTTGTGTCTTATCTTCAAAATATCTGAGCCTTACCAGTTCTCTTTCTGTCCCTCCAAGAGTATTCAAAAGTTGCATAAGCATTACGCGGTTAATGATTTTTTCATCCTCATTTATAGCTCCCGCAAGCCTATCCACCAAAAACTGGTCATTTCCGTCGCTAACACAGGTTGTCTTATAAATAGACTCCACCTCCGTCGTAGATTCCAATGCCATAACCACATCTTCTTTGGTAAGCCCTGTCTTTTCACATAGCGTCATAACTGTTGGTTCTTTTCCAAATTTCTGGATATGCTCATTGACGGCTTTACTAATTTTGAAACTGTTTTCTTTAATACTGCGGCTGACCTTAATCATCCCATCATCCCGCAAAAAACGCTTGATTTCGCCTTGGATCATAGGCACCGCATAGGTAGAAAACTGTACACCATACTCCAAGTCAAAATGATCTATTGCCTTTAAAAGCCCGATACTTCCGATTTGAAATAAATCCTCTGCTTCCACACCACGTCCAATAAAACGTTTTACGATATGATGTACCAGCCCTAAATTGTTATTCACCAGTTCTTCTTTTGCCTCTTTATCTCCTTCTTTTGCCCGTATTAACAACTGGTCATTATTTTTCATGAAGGGTTATTCTCCTTCATACACCCAGGGAGTCGCCCCTATTTTTTTAATCATATGTATTTTGGTTCCTTCGCCAGGAATACTTTCCACTTCCAAATCATCCATAAAGGCCTCCATAAATGCAAACCCCATTCCCGAACGGTCAAGCTCCGGTTTTGTGGTAAAGAGCGGTTCCATAGCTCTTTCCAGATTATCAATGCCTGCTCCCTTGTCCGCCACATCTACAAACAACACATCACCTACAATCCGACAATGCATATAAACCTTACCCTCATTTACTTTTTCTTCCTTCTTCCGATACAGAGATTTCTCATATCCTCTATAATTCCCATAGCCATGAATAATTGCATTGGTAACCGCTTCCGATACAGCTGTTTTTATATCGGATAATTCCTCCAGGGTTGGATTCAAACTCATTACAAAGGCTGCTACCGCCATTCTTGCAAAGCTTTCATTTTCACTGATTGCATCAAATTCCATAGTCATTTCGTTGTTCATTTTTTTCTCCTATTTACTCCATAATTTCAACAATTTTGCCCATTCCTGAAACAAGCAGAATTCTTTTTATCTGCTTATCCGCATGAACAATAAATACTTTGCCGCCAAACAGAGCGATTTTTTTATAACGTCCCATAATAATTCCAATTCCCGAACTATCCATAAACCTTGTATCCGCAAAGTCAAAAACAATGTGATTTACATCTTTTCTCAATATGTATCTGTCTGCATTTTCGCATATGTACGTGGATTTGTGATGGTCGATTTCTTCCGGCATTTTTATCATAAGGCAACTGTCAATTACACAAAATTGGTCCTCCATATACTTCCCCTTTCTATAACGAAAAAAAGAGAACATATTTAGGTATGTTCTCTTTCGTAATCACTTATTCTTCTACTCCCGTCAGTTCCTCAATATATTGAGCTGAGCGGCGTGCTTTTTCTGTACCTGAGAAGTTGGCAGTTACTTTCTTATAAATATCCACCGCTTCTACCGGTTGTTCGTTTAATCTGTATGAATTTCCGAGGTTGTAAAGTGCCTCTCCATTCTGATTGTTATATTCATACGCCCTTAAAAGGTACGTAATGGAATCATCATAATTTTCCGCATTATACTGTTCCATACCTTTGTTGTAGTAGATAGTGGATGCCTGCGGTCCGATTTTTTCCACAAGTAAATTGTATAAATCCTGGAATTCTTTCGATGTACTTTCAATTTCAACACCGGCATCTACCGCATCCAGATACTCCGCAATCAATTCAATCTCGTTCGGCGTTTCCACGTATGCCTTTGCCGCACTCAACAAATCATCCATAATCTGGAGCGTTCCGTCTGTACCCACATAAATATCCAACTGTTCGTGAAGATTGTTGTTTTCTTCCGTGAGATTTGATATTTTGCTTTCCAGTTCCGTAATTGTCGCACTTTTCGCATCAGACTGCTCAGATACCAGTTTAAACTGTTCCGTAAGTTCAGCCTTTGCACTGCTGATTCTTGCAGGTAAAATAAGGAAAAATGCAACCGCTATACCAATGACAACCCCAATAATAATATTAATGATTGAGGAAATGCCTTTGTGTTCCTTATACCCTACCGGTTGAATAATCGTTTCATTATCCCTCTGATAATGAATTACATCGCCCACAGACTTTTTACTTTTAGATGCCTTCACGGAATCATCCGGAAGCAACATCTTGTCGACTTCTTTTTTGTATCGGAGCACCGAAGTATTGTTCGTATCAATCTGACAACACTTCTTAAGCTCCCTCTCAGCCTTCTCCCACTCTTCCGCATCTATATACAAAAGTGCCAGAAGCTGATGTGCCCTTATAAATTTCGGATTTAACGACAATACCTTCTTGAGCTGGATAATCGCCATATCTTTACTGTCCTGATGACAATAAATAAGCGCCTGGTTGTATTTTTTAATTGTCTGGTTGATAGTGTCCAGTTTGGTCGCATTGCTTTGCACCATACTAATATAGTCATCTGCAATGTTTTTATTAGGTCTCATATTTTTACTGATAACCCATTCTCCGAGTGCTGCAACAACCTCACCCATTTCAAAATACACAAGTCCTAAAAGGTTTCTTGCTTCTATATTGTTTTTATTAAATTTTAAACTCTGTCTTAAACTTACAATGGCACCGCTTAAGTCTCTGACGCCGGCCTTTTCAAGTCCCTCGTTATAATAGAGATTAGACACTGCCATGATTTTTTTATATAGCCCTACATCCGCACCACAATTTGTACAAAAACTGTGGGCAGTCAAATTACAGCCACAATGATAACAAATCATATATTCCTCCAAACCAACTTGTATGCCGGTTCTATTGTTCTTCCTGGTCTAATCCTGCTTCTTTCATCATTTTCACTAATAAATCTGCCATATCAGTTAAATCCTGATTACAAATCGCATCCTCCGCATCTTCTACTTCAAGACTTGGATGAAACTTCTTTAATTCTTCTTCAAAATTAATCATTTTGGTTCCTCCCGATAATCTCCTTTATCCTTCCAACCAAATAAAGTGAACCGGCCACATAAATCTGCTCCCCTTCCCCTTTCTTCATATATAAGGAGTTAAAAGCCTGTTCCACATCATCTATTACTACTATTTCTTTTCTTCCACACTCATAAAAATTATGCAAGATTTCTTGCACGCTTAATGCTCTACTGTTTTCAAGACCGGTTATTACAATTTCATCAAAAACATCTCTTGCTACAATGTCCGTAATCATAGCCTTATAGTCTTTGTCTGAAACCACCGCAAAAAGCAACGTCTTTTTAGACGATTGCACCTTCTCCACACTGTCCAAAAACGCACGTATCCCATTTTCATTATGCGCACCATCTAAGAAAATATCCCCAAGCACTTCTTCCATTCGTCCGGGCCATACAGTATTTCTCAAAACCTGCTGAATCTCTTGCACGGATGGCATTTCCCATTCGTCAAGAAGCTCCTCTAAGGCGCAAAGCGCCATAGCAACATTCTCTATCTGATACGTGGCAATTCCCGACACAGTAATCGCAATATAATCATAATACCTAGAATTATAGGAAAAATCAATGTTTTTATCACGAAACTTTTCATCTTTCCATAGTTTTTTATCAACAGATTGACCAATTGCGCCAACAGAACGTATACACGCCTCTATTGTCTTTGCAGACGCCTCATCATCACCAAAATATAATGCATTCGTATCTTTTCTTAATATACCCGCTTTTTGTACTGCCACTTCTTCTATTGTATTGCCCAGGTACTCGGTATGGTCAAGGCCAATTCTTGTAATCACAGTCAAATCCTTCTTCTCGATGGAATTGGTTGCATCTAACAGCCCCCCAAGACCCGTTTCCAAAATGATATATTCTATTTCCTCACCTTTAAATAATAACATAGCCATAAAGAAAAGAAACTCGAAAAAGGTCGGATGATACCCATCTAATGGGTCATTAAATTTCGACACCGCCTTATCATATACGACCAAAAACGCCTCAAAAAAAGCTTCCTTTGACACCATCTTACCATTTATCCGGAATCTTTCCCGAATATCTACTAAATGAGGCGATGTAAAAAGCCCGGTATTCTTGTTAGCACCGTTTAACAAATTATTCAAATAGAAACAAACAGACCCTTTTCCATTAGTTCCTGCCACATGAATGATTTTTTTATGTTCAAACGAAAGACCCAGTTCGCTTAAAAAACGCTTTGTATCTTCCATTGTATTTTTCTTCGTAAATTTCGGAATATCTAAAAGATATGCAACTGCTTCGTCATAAGTATGAATTGTTTTCACGTATAATTCTCCGTCATTTCATTGTAAATGGGGTATGTGATAATTCACACACCCCAAATCCTATTATTTTTTAAGCTGAACAAGGCGTTCCTTTACCTGTTCCATCATCTGTGTATATTTCTCTAATTTTGCTTTTTCTTCCGCAATCTTTGCTTCCGGTGCTTTTGAAATGAATTTTTCATTGCTGAGCATACCGTTTACACGTGCAAGTTCGCCTTGTAATCTCTTTTCTTCTTTTTCAAGACGTTCGATTTCCTGGCTGATATCCACAAGTTCCGCAAAAGGAATATAAACGGTTGCATTTGCAATCACTACGGATACCGCATCATCTGCAATACCTGCTTTATCCTTCTGAACATAAACTTCTGACGCATAAGCAAGGGATGCAAAGAATAACTTACCTTCTTCAAAGGTTGAAATAACATCTTCTTTTTCACTTACTACATAAACAACTGCCTTACGGCTCGGTGGAACGTTCATTTCCGTACGAACATTTCTGATACCACGAACTGCTTCTTTGATGGTTTCGATAGCTGCTTCTTCTTTTTCAAACTGTCTTTCAGCTGCAAATTCAGGCCATTTTGAAATCATAATAGATTCTTCTTCTGACTGTAATGTACAGAAAATTTCTTCTGTAACAAACGGCATATATGGATGCAACAATTTGAGCGCATCAATTAAAACAGTCTT
>CAZMND010000044.1:0-16663 GCA_964567585.1 uncultured Lachnospiraceae bacterium | reverse complement strand
TACTTGGTGCGTGCGTAAAATGTGGTGATGAAATCGAACTGATTTGTGATGGCGAAGATGAAGCGGAAGCATTGGAAACTTTGGTTGAAGTCATCGAAAGCGGTTTTGGAGAATAATCGATTTTATTGTGCCCGTGGGTAGTTCTCATGGGCATTTTATTATATTTTGGAGGGATAAAGATATGAATTATACACGTTATCAGCGTAATCCGGTCGTGGATTTTCCACAGAGACAGTGGCCGAATCGCGAAATACAGAAAGCACCGGTGTGGTGTAGTGTGGACCTTAGGGATGGAAATCAGGCATTGATTGATCCGATGGTAGTACATGAGAAGCTGGAGTTTTTTGAATATCTTGTTAAAATGGGATATAAGTAAATTGAAATTGGATTTCCGGCAGCAAGCCAGATTGAATTTGATTTCTTAAGACAGTTAATTGACAGAAAAATGATTCCGAATGATGTAGTGGTACAGGTGCTTACGCAGTGTCGTGAAGAACTTATCGACCGCACATTTGAGGCAATTGAAGGTTGTAAACAGGCAATCGTACATATTTATAATTCTACATCTACATTACAGAGGGATGTGGTATTTGGAATGGATAGGGAACAGATCAAGGAAATTGCTATCAAAGGTACCGAAATGGTAAAAGAAAGGGCTGCTAAGTTCCCGGGGAAAATTATTTTGGAATATTCGCCTGAAAGTTTTACGGGTACAGAACTTGATTTTGCACTGGATATTTGTACTGCAGTCCAGAAAACATGGGGTGCTACTAAGGAAAATCCGATTATTATCAATCTTCCTTCTACAGTTGAAATGAATACACCAAATGTGTATGCGGATCAGATTGAATGGATGAATACACATTTCGAAGATAGAGAAAGTATTATTTTAAGTGTTCATCCACATAATGACCGTGGTACGGGCGTGGCAAGTGCGGAATTGGCACTTCTTGCAGGCGCGGACAGAGTGGAAGGAACTTTGTTTGGCAACGGTGAAAGGACCGGTAACGTGGATATTTTGAATATTGCCTATAATATGTATTCACAGGGGATTAATCCGGGACTTGAAATTGAAAAAATTAATGAAATTATTGAGATATACGAGCGTCTTGTAAAAATGCCGATTCACCCAAGACATCCATATGCCGGAAAACTTGTATTTACAGCATTCTCCGGTTCGCATCAGGATGCAATCAATAAAGGTGTCAAGGCAATGCGAGACAGACAGAGCAAAATCTGGCAAGTGCCGTATCTTCCAATTGATCCTGCGGATATCGGACGTGAATACGAGCCAATTGTACGTATCAATTCGCAGTCCGGAAAGGGCGGCGTGGCCTTTGTTATGGATAACTATTTTGGTTTCAAACTTCCAAAAGGTATGCACAAAGAATTTGCACGTGTTATTCAGAAAATCTCAGAAATTCAGGGTGAGGTTGCACCGGAACAGATTATGGATGCATTTAAGGCTCAGTACTTGAATAAGAAAGAACCATTACACTTTAAGAAACTTAAGGTGGATGACTTGAGCGGAGAAACGGATTCTGTATTTGATACACATGTAACCGTAACTTATACGCTAAATGGTGTAAATGGAATATTTGAAGCTATTGGTAATGGTCCTATTGATGCCGTGAAACGTGGTTTGGTTGAAAGATTTAACTTAGATATTAAGATTTTGGATTATGAAGAACATGCTTTGCAGAGTGGTTCGAACTCACAGGCGGCTGCGTATATCCATCTTTTGGATATGGAAGCAGGAAGGGTTACTTACGGCGTAGGTGTAAGTTCGAATATTACAAGAGCGTCTGTAAGAGCTATTTTCTCCGCAATCAACAGATTAGAACTTGTAAAATAAGTAAAAATTATATTAAAAAACCGCATCGGATTTTCCGATGCGGCTTTTGTTTTAAAGATTATTTCCAAATGATTTCTCTTTCTTCCTGAGCGATGGCAATATAGGTTTTGCCTGTATTTAACTGAATTTCATTACCATCTTCATCGTAGTATTTTGTGGCGCCTCTGTCAGAGGTCTTTTCCCAGCGGATTGGAATAACTTTACCCTGTGTAAAGAAGTAACCGCCTCTTGTTGTATCGTGACATAAGAATACTTTGTAGTCGGAAGAGTTAGGGTCATTGCTTAAGTTCTGGCTCTGTGCTACCTGAACGATTACATTGGCAAATTTAAGCTGTTCATCGTTAGCAGCATCGATCTGAGCTTCGTTATGAAGGTTTTTGTAATAAACACCTTCTTCTTCGTTGTATTCCAAAGTAGGTTTAGAATATGGGAAAACTTCTGATAAATCAATGTATGTTGCGTCTTCGCCATCTTCCAATGTATTTGTCTTGCTTGCAAAAGTAAAGTGATCAGGATCGTAATACTGTTCTCTGATTGTTTTCGAATAACCTAAAGATTTAATAGCGTTATTGATTCCTTCATTGCTGATGTACATATTGTGTGGTGCTTTTTTATCTGATGTACGGAAGAAATTCTCGTTACCCGGTGCGCCGGAACCTGTGCCTGATTCGCCTGAACCGGAAATGTTATTTACAGAAGGATCATCAAATAAATAAGCCATTGTGTAAATACCGCCACCATGAATTAAAATAGCATCGTATTCGAGCATCCAGAACATATAGTATAAACGACAACTTCTGATATTACCGATTTTTTCCAAAGATTCCCAATTCTGGATAATACCCATCTGACGGGAAATTCCGCCTTCTTCCATACATTCGTAAAGAACATCGGCATAGCTGATACCATATTGTGGCTGGGCTGCTTTATCGGTTGGAAACATAACTGCGATAGGTCTTGTACCGGCAACCTCTTCTGTAATCCATTCGTTGGATAAAAAGCTTCTTACCATACCTTCTTCCGGTGGTAATTCAGGATCAGCTTCCACAGTAGTGTCATCAGGAGTAGTTGTGTCATCTTCCGGAATCGGTTCGCCCTGGATGATATTATCTGCGGGTGCATCTTCGTTGCCACAAGCGATAAGTATGCTTGCAGAAAGAAGCATTAGTGCTAATAAGGCACATGATTTTTTCATGAAATATTCCTCTCTTTCGTCCTTTTTTAATTATTTCTAAAAGTACATAATAGAGTATAGCATAAAGTGGAAGTATAGTAAAATCTTTTTACTAATTAAAAAGATTTTGATTGAAACCTTTATTGGCTGATAGTATACTATTAAAAGAGAAAATATAATCAAATTATGATTGGAGACAGGTTATGAAAAATATCGCGTTGATCACTGGAATTACGGGTCAGGATGGTTCTTATTTGGCAGAATTTTTGCTGGAAATAGGATATGAGGTGCATGGTCTTATCAGAAGACATAGCATTTCTAATACACAGAGAATTGACCATTTACTTGCATCGGATGCGTACGGAAAAACATTTTTTGTACATTATGCAGATACAACGGATTCCAGTAACTTAATGAGATTGGTTGCCCAGATAAAACCGACGGAAGTGTATAATTTGGCTGCACAGTCTCATGTAGGTATTTCCTTTGATGTGCCGGAATATACTGCGGAAGCTACAGGAAACAGTACTTTAAAATTATTGGAAGCTATTCGTGTAAATGGTGGCAATTGCCGTTTTTATCAGGCGTCTACATCAGAGCTTTTTGGAGGAATTCCGGAAACGGCACCGCAGAGTGAAGCAACACCGTTTTATCCGAAGAGCCCGTATGGCGTAGCTAAGCTGTATTCTTACTGGATTACAGTGAATTACAGGGAGTCCTACAATATGTTTGCCTGCAACGGTATTTTGTTTAATCACGAATCGCCAAGACGCGGTGAAAACTTCGTTACAAGAAAAATTACGTTGGCGGTTGCCAATATTATGGCCGGAAAACAGGAAAAACTGTCTCTTGGGAATATGAATGCGAAGCGTGACTGGGGCTTTGCCGGTGATTATGTAAAGGGTATGTACCTGATGCTTCAGCAGGACAAGCCGGGAGACTACGTGCTTGCCACAAATGAAACCCATACGGTACGCGAATTTGTGAATGCGGCTTTTGATGCAGTTGGAATTACAATTCGTTGGGAAGGCGAAGGCGCTGATGAAAAAGGCTATGATGCAGCCTCGGGACGTCTTCTGGTGGATGTAAATCCGGAATTCTACAGACCTGCCGAAGTGGAATTTTTATGGGGAGACTGTACGAAAGCAGAAAAGGAACTTGGCTGGAAGAGAGAAGTTTCTTTTGAAGGTCTTGTCAAGATGATGATGGATTCTGATATGAAAGAAATTACAGGAATGGATTGCGATGCCTTCAAAAAGGCCAATTAGTAGGAGATGAATATGTCACAGATTGCTTTAACGGATAAAATATATGTAGCCGGTCATAGAGGACTTGTGGGTAGTGCCATTGTGCGTTCTCTCAAGGCAAAGGGCTATAACAATATTATAGGAAGAACACATAAGGAGTTGGATTTGACAAATCAGGCGGCAGTACAGGCTTTTTTTGAAGCAGAAAGACCGGAGGTGGTAGTTCTTGCTGCGGCCAAGGTTGGAGGAATTAATGCAAACAACACATATCCGGCAGAATTCGCCTATGAAAACCTTCAGATTCAGTGCAATGTGATTAAATGTTGTCATGATTATAAGGTTAAAAAACTTCTGTTTTTGGGAAGTACCTGTATTTATCCGAAAATGGCACCACAGCCTATTAAGGAAGATGCACTTTTGACAGGGGCGCTTGAACCTACCAATGAGGCTTATGCAATTGCCAAAATTGCAGGACTTGAAATGTGTAAATTTTTTAAACGCCAGTATGGAGACAATTTTATCAGTTGTATGCCGACCAATTTGTACGGACCGAATGATAATTATGATTTGAATGGCTCCCACGTTATGCCTGCGATGATTCGTAAGTTTCATGATGCCAAAATGAGTGGTGCAAAAACGGTGGAATTATGGGGAAGCGGAACACCGCTCCGTGAATTTTTGTATGTAGATGATATGGCAGATGCCTGCGTATTTTTGTTGGAAGAATATGACGGCGAACAGCATGTGAATATTGGTACGGGCAAAGAAATCAGCATTAAAGAGCTGGCTGAAACTGTTAAAAAAGTCGTAGGATACGAAGGGGATTTGGTGTGGAATACCGAAATGCCTGATGGAACACCGAGAAAACTTACAAATGTGGATAAACTTCACGGGCTTGGCTTTATGCACAAGGTTGATTTGCAGGAAGGTATTGAATTGTCTTACAAGTGGTTTTGTGAAAACGTGGAAAATGCCAGATTATAAAGTGATATGAGGTAGAAAATGAAGATTTACGGATTGATTATGGCAGGTGGGGGCGGAACCAGATTCTGGCCTCTTAGCAGAAAAAGAATGCCTAAGCAGCTTCTGAATTTAGACGGCAAGGAAGTTATGCTGAATGAAACGATTGATAGGCTAAATGGTGTGGTAGATAAGGAAAATATTTTTATTGTAACCAATCAGGAACAGGTGGAATTGACGAAGATTGTTACGGCTGAAAGAGTTCTTGAAAACCATATTCTGGCAGAACCGTCAGCTAGAAATACGGCCGCTTGTATCGGATACGGAGCAATAGAAATTTTGAAAAAATATGGTGACGGAATTATGTGTATTCTTGCTTCCGACCACTATATTAAAGACGAAGAGGCTTTCAGGGAAGTACTTAAAAAAGCGGTAGAAACCGTAGAAGAGACAGATGGTCTTGTGACAATTGGTATTAAGCCGACTTTCCCATCCACGGGCTATGGATATATTAACAACGAAGAAATACCGGACAAAAGGTATAAGAAGGTTTTGGAGTTTGTGGAAAAACCGGATCTGGAAAGAGCAGAGGGCTATATAGAAAGCGGAAATTATGTTTGGAACAGTGGAATGTTTGTGTGGAAAGCAAGTACGATTTTACGCTATTTTGAAAGACTTCTGCCGGATATTTATGACAAATTGATGATCATCAAGGAAACTATGGGTACAGCCAGTGAATATGAAGTGGTAAATGCGATTTACGATACGATTCCAAAGATTTCCATTGACTATGGAATTATGGAAAGAGCAGACAGTGTGTATATGCTGGAGGGAGATTTTGGTTGGAATGATATCGGTAGCTTTGATGCCCTGCCGGCATTGTATAATGCGGATGAAAATGGTAATGTGGTGCGTGGTGAAAGCGTTTTGATAGATGCAAAAGACAACATTATTATCGGAGAGAATAAGTTGATTGCCGGTGTCGGTGTGGAAAATCTTATTATTGTGGAGACGGAGGATGCGCTTCTTGTTTGCAAAAAAGAACGGGCGCAGGATGTAAAAGAGGTTGTTGCAGCGCTGGAAAAATCCGAGCGGAAACACTTGCTTTAGAACCCGTAAAAGTATTGATTGTGGTTGTAGTAACGTGCGATGGATAAAAGTACACAACATCTACAAATTGTGCTAAGATTGTTTAGGAACCACAAGATATGGACAAAAATTCGACAGGAATCGCAGGATTCAACCGTGTGTAATAAGGGAGACAATCAAAAATGGATATTGTATTAATGAATGAGGTGGAGCTTGAGATTTATGTGACCAAAATCATGCTCGAGATGGGTGTACCGGCGCATTTAAAGGGATACCATTACCTCAGGACGGCAATTATGATGTCCGGCAAGGATATGGAAGCCGTCAGCAGCGTAACGAAACTGTTATATCCGGAAGTTGCGAAGAAGTACCACACTACGGATCAGAAGGTCGAACGTGCAATCAGAAATGCAATTGAAATTTCTTGGAACAGGGGAAACAGAGATACTATTGAAATGTTGTTCGGATATTCAGCCGGCAGTGGCAGGACAAGGCCTACAAACAGCGAATACATTGCCAGGATTGCTGATAAAATCAGATTGGATATTCGTGCTATATAGAATGGTTGAGGTTAATAAAGGAATAATTAGAGGGCGTTTTGATGTCAGGAATGATATTGAAATGCCCTCTAATATTGTATGGCAAGAAAAGACTTTAAATAACTATAAAAAGTTAGTATAATAAAAAGAGTAAATTTGAAATAAATGGAGGTTCAAATGACTGCATTAGTTTCAGGTGGTGTAGTGCTACTGTTTATCTTAATTCCATATTTGACGGGAAATGCGTATGGTTTCGTTTTCAGAAAGAAAACGATGGGGATTGTATCTACGTATCTGTCGGGTGTTGCTATTGTATATGCGTTGTTGACAGTTATACAACTGATAGTTGTTAAGTTTAAATTTAATTTTAATGAAACGGTAAACGTGTACCATATATTGTTTATTGCCTGCGGTGTTTTGGGAAGCATAGGTCTTGTTTTACGAATCTGTAAAGATAAAGCGGTTAAATGGGATGTTTTGCTGAGTAAGAAATCAATCTGGATTTTAGGCCTAATCGTATGTCAGGGGATTTTGTATATTGTTCTGAAAAATCCTTACTTTGAGAATAATGCGCTGCTTGAGACGACAGGGATAACTATGGAAACGGGTACTGTATATGAGTATAATGCTTTTACGGGAAAAGAAGTGTTGGTCGGGTTCCCTCTATCGAACAAACTGATTTTTCTTCCGGTGTTTTATGCATATATCAGTACGGTGTTTGGCGTAAATCAGGCGGTGTTGTTCAATTTTGTTATTCCTGTTGTAACATTTTTGAGTTTTTATCTCGTGATGCTTCTTTGGGTGCAAAGACTGGGAGAAGAGCACCGAGTGAAGTGGGAAATGCTGCTGCTTATGCTTTTGTGGATTGTGCAGGTAGGGGATGGCTGGAGTCATTCTACGGCTTTTAGAATTTTACACAGTGGCTACACGGGAGAAGCGATTTTCTTCGGGGTTATTATGGCATATGCCTTATATGCGATAAAAAACAAGTGTTATCTAATTGCCCTGACATGTGTATGCACTTTTCCGGGATTGATAAAATATGATGCGGTGTTTGATTTTATAAAAAGTATTAATGAATACCGCAAAGAGGGAGCTATGTATGGCGGAATGCTTTTGGTATACATTTTGGCCATAGTTTTTTATGTAATTAAATACAAGAGAATTTCGGCGCATTTGTTAAATTTAATTTTAACTACAAGCCTTACCGCTGCGAAGCTTTGGGAAAACTTGGTGGTGGCAAAGCAGAGCAGAATTGAAAAGGTGATAAATGGGACGGTAGTGCTGGGACTGTTGTTGATGTGCGGAAATATGATGCTTGTTTCTAATACGACTGAGTGGAGAAGCAATGTTTATGGAGCAACGCAGGATGAATATGAATTGCTTGAAAAACTGGATGCGGAAAATGAAGATGGTGTGATAAAAGTAGTGGCTTGCGATGAACTGGCCAGATGGATAAAAAGACTAGATTTAGATATTGAGCCTGTAATTGGTTATGATTTGGGTGGAAAAGGAGTTTGGTGGTACAGCTACGAAGAATATGACGAGAGCCATACAAGGCTTTGGCAGAACGTTAATTATGCAACTGCGGATATGGAGCAGGAACTGATGCTTCTTAAGGATGAAATTGAAATGGATTATATTGTTGTAAAACGTATTACGGAACTTGTACCGATATACGGAAATGATGAATTGGAATGTGTGTATGAGACCCCTTCGTATCTGGTGTATTCAGTGGACAAAAA
This sequence comes from uncultured Lachnospiraceae bacterium, assembly GCA_964567585.1. GTDB lineage: Bacteria > Bacillota > Clostridia > Lachnospirales > Lachnospiraceae > CALZKI01. Next base: position 8,054 of record CAZMND010000044.1, on the reverse strand, counting down.
GTGAGGAATATGGTAGAGTAATTATGTATGATTATGCACAAAATAATACAAGTAGAAGATGTTAGGTAAAGAGGCGTATGAAAGATTTGGTAAGCATTATTATTCCTGTTTATAATGCAAACAAATATATTGAGACCACAGTGAGAACGGTGGCTGGTCAAAGCTATGAAAACTGGGAGCTGCTATTGGTGGATGATGGGTCAACCGACGGAAGCAGTGAAACCATTAAAAGGCTGGAAGCGGAAGATGATACCCATCGTATAAAGGTGTTATTGCCAAATGAACACGGAACAGCGGCAAGAGCAAGGAACTATGGTTTGAAGTATGCAAGTGGAAGGTATGTTGCTTTTTTGGATGCGGATGATTTGTGGGAGAAGGACAAGCTGGAAAAAGAATTGTCTTTTATGAAAGAGAAAAATGCCGGCTTTGTGTTTACAGGATATGAATTTGCGGATGCAAATGGTGTGGGACTGGGAAAAATAGTGAAGGTTCCCGAGACACTTAATTACAAACAGGCGCTCAAAAATACGACTATATTTACGTCAACCGTGTTGTTGGATACGCAGATTGTGGATAAAGAATTAATATTTATGCCGGAAATTAAAAGTGAAGACACGGCAACCTGGTATCGGATTTTAAGGAATGGACACATAGCCTATGGACTTAATGAGAATCTGGTAAAATATCGAAGAGTAGCCAATTCTCTGTCGTCTAACAAGTTGGAGGCTATCAGACGGATTTGGAATTTATACAGAAAAGCTGAAAAATTGTCCTTGATTTACAGTGCCTATAATTTTATGTTTTGGGCGGTAAGGGCTGTGCTTAGAAGAATATAGTTTTTGCCATAACGGGAGATGGAACAAATGAGACAGTTGGAAGAATTTAAAAAATTAATATTGCTGGGATTTGCGACAGTTGGATTGGTTCTTCAGATAGCAATATATCGATATTTTTATTATGAGTATTTTATGTATCCGATTAAACTGTTTTTGCCTCTTTGGAATAAGGGACATATTTTGCTTATTTTAATTTATGCGGCATTGCTTATTATGATGAACAAAATGTATGGCGGTATGAAAATCGGATATTATCGTAATGCGGAAGTGATTTTTTCAGAAATATTTGCACTTTTGGCTGTAAACGTAATCACCTATTTTCAGAATTCAGTTATGTCTTTGCATTTGCTTGCGGTGGAACAGTTTGCGGTTATGACAGTTTTACAGGCGGGCTCGGCAGCTTTATGGACTGTAATTGCGACTTTTATCTACAAAAATATTTTTTCTCCGAGAAAACTTTTGGTTGTATATGGGGAAAGACCGGTAGATGATATTTTAAAGAAATTCTCAAGCCGTAAAGATAAATATACAATTGAGAAATGCATCAATATTTCCGAAGGTATCGGAGCAGTTTGTGCGGAAATTTTGGAAAAATATGACGCAGTTGTGATTTGGGATATTGATGTTGAAACAAGAAATGAAATTATGAAGTTCTGTTATGGAAAAAATATCCGTGTGTATATTATGCCTCATATCTCGGATGTAATTCTAAAGGGCTCTGATATGCTGAATCTGTTTGATACGCCAATTTTCCTCACAAGGGAATATGTGCTCACAATGGATCAAAGATTTTTTAAACGAATGATTGATTTGGTCTGCGCTGTAATTTTGGCGGTAGTTACTTCACCGATTATGCTTGTGACGGCGATTGCAGTGAAGTTGTATGATGGAGGACCGGTTTTATATAAACAGGTGCGTGTTACACGGGATGAAAAAGAATTCAAAATTATGAAATTTAGAAGTATGCGTGTGGATGCGGAAAAAGACGGAGTGGCAAGACTTGCTGCGAAGAACGACGACCGAATTACTCCGATTGGCAAGTTTATCCGAAAGGTCAGAATTGATGAATTGCCACAGCTTTTTAATATTATTAAAGGTGATATGTCATTTATCGGACCGAGACCTGAAAGACCGGAAATCATAAAACAGTATCTGGAAGAAATGCCGGAGTTTGCATTTCGGACAAAGGTGAAGGCAGGGCTTGCCGGATATGCGCAGGTGTATGGCAAATATAATACGACGCCATACGATAAATTAAAGCTGGATTTAACATATATAGAAAACTATTCTTTGTGGTTGGATATTAAACTGATGTTACTGACACTCAAGATATTATTCAGCTCGGAAAGTACGGAAGGCGTAGATGATAAACAGGTTACAGCGCTGAAGGGTGAAACAAAGCAATAGTAATACAAAGTGGAGACTGAAACAATGTGGGAGTGCAGTTTTGCGGGAGAATCAATGGATTATAAATTATTTTGGTTAAGATTTGCAAAAAAAATATGGTTGGTTGCGGTAGTGACTATTTTAGGTGCTCTTTTGGTAGGCGGTCCATATTATTTTGTAAATGTCACTATCGGAGAAGGACCTTCGTATAAAATTGTTTCGGAATATTATCTGGATTATGCGGAAGATAGCAGTGGTGCCGTGTATGATTATTTTAATTATTATACATGGGGTGAAATTGTGGACACGGATGAATTTATTGAGATTTTGAGAGCAGAATTGCCGGAAGAAATGTTTGCTTCGGCAGATACGTTGCGTAAGTATACGGATGCTACGGTAGAATCGGATACCAGATATCTGACGACTACGGTGCTGACTGAACATCCTGACAAGACGATAGAAATTGCACGGGCTATGGAAAGGGCTGTGTTACAATTTGCTAAAGGGCAAAAAGAATTTACTTCCGTGAAGGTGGTTACAGCACCTTTGGATGCGGAAAAAACTTATCCGGATGTACGCCCGGTTCGTGCTGTTATATTAGGAGCGGTTCTGGGTTTGTTCGTGGGACTTGTAGGAGTATGCGGTTATATTATTTGTGACAGTTCGATATTTTTGCCGAACGTGATAGAAAAAAGATATGGTGTAAGGGCATTGGGATGCCAAGGGTTTGCTGAAAGTAAAAATAACATATGTTATTTACTAAATGACGCTTCGGCTTTGGCGATAGTCGGTGCGGGCGATTTGGATAGCAATCAAGCCTGCGAGGCAAAGGAATATATTCAGGGATTATTATCGGATAAATGCGAAGTTTCGATGATGAAAGAAGATATTATATCCGAGAATTTTGATTTTGAGAAATTAAGAGCGTTTGACAAAGTTATTTTTCTTATAAAGGCCGGTGCAAAGAATGGCAAAAAAATCGAAAGAGCAATTGAACAGATAAGAAGACAGGATGTGGAATTGGCAGGTGCATTCTTATTTGGTGAAGATAAATGGCTGATAAAACGATATTACAGGTAGGATAGATTATGTGGTTATATGTATTACTCACACTAGTTGTTGTTCTGCTTGGAATTATGGTGAACAGCGATTATAGGGGACAAGTACATAGTAGGGGACAAATGTTAAACAGGGTGATTTTAATTGCCGTGTTTCTTTTGTTGTTTGCGGTATCGGCCTGCAGAATCGCTGTGGGCAATGATTATTGGGTATACAGATCACAGTTTTTGCTGATTGCACAGGAACGGCATGTTTCCTATGAAATCGGTTTCCAATTGGTTGTATATTTGATGCAACTGATTTTTGGATATGACAATTATTTGCCGATTTTTGGTTTGTTTTCAGCACTGACTGTATTTTTCTTTGTAAAGGCGATGTATGATCAGACGGACAGATTTTCTTACACGGTTTTTCTGTTAATGACCGGTGGTTATTACTTTATGAGCTTTGATAATGTAAGATATTATTTTGCTTTATCTGTGGCACTGTATGCGATGAAATATGCGCTTTCTCACAGGTATTGGAAATTTGTACTGTGGATATGCTTTGCAGCGTGTTTCCATAAGACTATATTAATTGTTATTCCGATTTATCTGATTGCCCGGATCGTGTGGACAAAAAAGAATGTGTGGCTGATTCCTGCTGCGGCAGTAATTTTGTTCTTCGGTCGGGAAGTCTTAAAATTTGTTATATTCAAATTTTATCCGTTTTATGAGGGCAGTGTGTTTGAAAATACCAATGTATCGTATGCAAACATTGTAAAATGTGGGGCGGTGTTGGTTTTCGCACTGATGTACTTTAAGCCAATTGTTTCAAGGCATAAGCATTTGTATTTCTATTTTAATTTGAATTTAGGGGCCTTGCTTTTATACAGTTTTGCCTCCTATATTCCGGAGTTGTCGCGAATTTGTTATTACATGCTGATTGGACAAATTTTTCTGATACCGGGGATACTTGTCAGGATTGAAAAGAAATGGCAGCGTATTCTGTGGACGGTGCTTATCGGAATAGCTTTTGCAGGTTATTTTTATATATTCTTAAAACGTTCTTATGCGACTGAGATTCGTCTGCTTCCGTATTTGAACTGGATATTTAATTAGGAGAAAGACAATGAGAGTTTTATGGCTATGCAATATTATGCTTCCTGTTATTGCAATGCATTTGGGAAAAGAAGTGAATAATAAAGAAGGATGGCTTTCGGGGACTTATGATAGACTCAAAAAGGCAAACTTTCGTACTGCAAGCGGTGAAAGAATTGAACTTGGGGTATGCTTTCCGGTTTCGTCGGCAGAGGACGAACTTAGATTATCACTGCCTAATTTAGAGGTTTACGGTTTTTATGAGGATACGAATCATCCGGAAATTTATGATGTTGAATTGGAAGTCAGATTAAAACGTATTGTGGATAAATTTAATCCTGATTTAGTACATTGTTTTGGGACGGAATATCCTCATACACTGGCAATGACCAAGGCATTTCCCAATCCGGATAAAATCCTTGTGGGCATTCAGGGGCTGTGCTACAAATACGCAGAAGTGTATATGGCAAATTTGCCGGTGAAGGTGCAAAGAAGCAAAACCTTCAGGGATATATTAAAAAAAGATTCGCTTATGAAGCAGGAACAGAAGTTTGTGCAGCGTGGCGAGTATGAAAAAGAGGCTTTGAAAAATATCAGTCACGTGACCGGAAGAACCCATTGGGATTATAGTTCCGTAGCAGAAGTGAAAGAGGTTTCAAAAGATAAAGAGGTCAGGGGGGGTATCAGATACCATTTTATGAATGAGACCCTGCGAAATAACTTTTATGACGGAAACTGGGATGCTAATAAATGTGTTCCATATTCCATTTTTATCAGTCAGGGAGATTATCCGATTAAGGGGCTACACTTTATGTTGCAGGCGATGCCTCGTGTTTTGGAACAGTTTCCGGAAACGACGGTATGGGTTTCGGGAAATAATGTGACCAAGACCAAAACCCTGAAAGAGAAAATTAAAATATCCGCATATGGAAAATATCTGAAAAAGCTGATTAAAGATAATAAATTGCAGGGAAAAGTGAATTTTCTTGGTAGATTAAATGCAGGCCAAATGAAGGAAAGATTCTTGAAAAGTCATCTGTATGTGTGTCCTTCCGCTATTGAAAATTCACCTAATTCTCTAGGGGAAGCAATGATTTTGGGAGTCCCTGCGATAGCATCAGATGCAGGCGGGATTTCTTCGATCTTTAAAGATAAGGAAGATGGTCTTTTGTTTGAAATGGGAAACCACGAGGCTCTTGCAGATTGTGTTATCTGTATGTTTAGTCAGCCGGATAAAATGAAAGAATACAGTAAAAATGCGAAAAAACATGCCGGAATCACACACAATCCGGATGAAAACTATAAGAGATTATTAGAAATCTACCAGGAGATTGTATGCAAGTAACGTTTGTTTCCAACTATATCAATCATCATCAAATACCGGTATCGGACGAGTTGTATGCACAGCTTGGGGAAAAGTACCACTTTGTACAGACTGAGCCTATGGAAGAGGAACGTGTCAAAATGGGCTGGAGCGGTGAAGTAGAGGAATTGCCGTATTTGGTTTGCTATTATGAAAAGCCTGAATTTTGTCAGAAACTTATTTTGGAAAGTGATGTGGTAATATTCGGCGGTGTGGAAGATGAGTCTTATATTGCACCGAGGCTTGAGAAGGGATTGTTTACGGTACGATACAGTGAACGTATCTACAAAGAGGGGCAGTGGAAAAGAATTTCTCCAAGGGGACTTCTGAAAAAATATCATGATCATATACGTTACCGTAAAAGTGATGTGTATCTTTTGTGTTCGGGGGCCTATGTTGCAGATGATTTTAGGCTGATAGGTGCTTATCCCGGGAAAATGATGAAATGGGGATATTTCCCCCAAAACTATAAGTATGACATCGGGGAATTGTTTGCAGAAAAAGAAAAGAATGCGGTTCCGCTTCTTTTGTGGACAGGCAGAATGATTGACTGGAAACATCCGGAATATGCAGTTGAATTGGCAAAAAGACTGAAGGAAAAAGGATATGTATTTTACTTAAAGATGATTGGCGGTGGCGAAATGAAACCGCAATTAGAGAGTATGGTCAAGGAATTTGGCCTGGAAAAAGAAGTGACTTTCCTGGATTTTATGTCGCCGTCTGAGGTTCGCAGACAGATGGAAAAAGCGGATATTTATTTGATGACCAGCGACAGAAAAGAAGGTTGGGGCGCAGTAGTAAACGAAGCTATGAACAGCGGTTGTGTAGTTGTAGCTTCCCATATGGTCGGTGCAACGCCTACGCTTATCAGGCACTCGGTGAACGGATTGGTATTTCGTTCTGAGAATGTAGATTCTTTGACGGAAGAAGTGGAAAAAATAATAAATAACGCTTGCTATCGAAAGGAAATCGGTACTAGCGCATATGAAACAATAGATACAATGTGGAATCCGCAGAATGCGGCAAACAGACTATTGGAGTTTTGCAGGACAAAAAAAACGGATGCATATATGGAAGGGCCGTGTATGAGGGAAATTCCTGTCCGCGAAACTAAAATGTATCAGAAATTAAAAGAAAGTTAGAAAAGTAGGATGAAGGTATGGACAAAAAACTTATTAGTATTATTGTTCCGGTTTATAACATAGAAGAATACTTACCAAGATGTATTGAATCCATATTGAACCAGACCTATACAAATCTGGAATTAATTTTAGTAAATGATGGTTCTACGGACAACAGTGGCAGGATTTGTGACGAATATGCCACAAAGGATCAGAGAGTTTTCGTTATTCACAAGAAAAACGGCGGTTCATCATCGGCCAGAAATGCTGGTATCAAAGAGGCAAAAGGCGAATATCTTGGTTTTGTCGATAGCGACGATTATATCGAAAATACAATGTATGAAAAAATGGTAAATGCCGTAAAGGATACAGGAGCGAATATTATTCAGGTGGCGAGAGATGAGATTGATGAAAACGGCAATCTTATGCAGGATGTTTGTAAAATGCCTGATGAGATTGTGGAATATAACGCGGAAGAATTTTTAAAAGAATTGTTACTTCATATAGGCGATTGTTCTTTTTGTACAAAATTGTTAAAACGTGATTTATTTTTCGATGAGCAATTTCCGGAAGGTGTTTTGAATGAAGATTTTCATCTGCTGGTTAAAATGCTTTGCCGGGGAGAAGGGGTTGTAAGTCTGCCGTATTGTGGTTACCATGTTTTTTACCGGATTGGCAGTAATACCAGAAAAAAAGATAAGAACGATTTTTCCAGAGTGTACGCTGATAATGTGGACAACGCAGATATGGTTTACGAACTTGTTTGTAAGAACTATCCGTTTCTTACAAAGATTGCGTTACGTTTTGGGCTTTATCAGAGAATGGACTATTTGTTGCATATTCCGATAGTTTTGATGACAAAAGAAAATGTGCAATATAAAAATATATGCAAATTTGTAAGAAAACATTGGACTGATACGCTGTTTTTAAAGTATCTGACAAAAAAGGACAAGTTATATCTTACATTATTTGCCGTTATGCCAAAGGGGATAAGAAAAATACATGCTTTTTTGAAAAGACTATAACTGAGGATAAAGAGAATGCTATTTAATTCACTTGATTTTTTAATCTTTTTTCCAATTGTGGTGTTGGTTTATTTTATAATACCGAAAAAAATCAGATATATATGGTTACTGGTTGCAAGCTACTATTTTTATATGTGCTGGAATGCAAAATATGCCCTGTTAATCGGTGTGTCTACATTGATTAC
>CAZMND010000043.1:0-17741 GCA_964567585.1 uncultured Lachnospiraceae bacterium | reverse complement strand
ATCCCCGTCAAATATCCTGTCATCATAAAAAGGGAACCGATAAAAACAGGTACCGTCGCTTTTGTAAAAAACAATATTACATATCCCAAAGCCAGCATTGCAACACTTGGTACAACACTGAATTTAAAGCCCATCATATCATACAGTTTTCCGTAAAATGCCGTAATCACAGCCGCCAGAATAATGGCTGGTGCCATAATGAATACATAATTTGTCATACCCAACGATTTTTCATAGTAAATAATCAAATATGGCATAAAAATCTGAATGGAGATGCCAAATACCGCAAAGCCTAAAAGAACCACATACAAGAGTTTGTTTTCCTTTACAACACGTGGTCTGAAACTGTATAAAATATTTTTCCAATAAGTATTTTCACTCCCCGGAACTTTTACCGTTTTATCTTCTATCAGGAAAAATCCGGCTACACCTACCAAAAGAACCAGACTTCCTACAATCACAAAGATTACCGTCCACGAAGACGCTTCATCCAAATTAAAGCCCATAAAGCCGCCAAACACTACTAAAATGGCCAAAAGCGGCATCATAGAATTAAAGCCTTCAATTTTACCACGATTACCTTCGTCGCCGCAGTCCGTAATCCATGCATTATAGCAGGCATCGTTTGCCATAGAACCAAAAATGGTCATAATACAGTCCAGTGCAATTACAAGAGAAATGCATAGTGTAAATACCCTTGTCATACCGGATGCAAACGGACTTAAAAAATCCGTTTTAATTAATGCAAAGCCAAGAATAGTAATTCCCCAAAGAATGTATCCAAGGCACATAAATATTTTTCTTTTACCTACTTTATCGGACAGTGCTCCTATCAAAATGGTTGTGGCCGCAGCGGCAATCGCACTGGCACTGACCATAGTAGAAATATCTGCCGCCGAAGCATGAAACAGCTTGTACATAAAGACATTTAAGTACATATTCTCCACAACCCAGGCGACCTGTCCCACAAGTCCATATATCAGCATCGCTGCCCAAAATTTTGCACCCAATTTTTTCTTCAAAATACTTTCCTCCCGGTTATAACAACACCCTTCACACCAATGCACTGCATTAGCATAAAGGGTGTAAGCTTCAAACTAGCGTCTTATAATTATGATTTCTGTTCGCGTCCTTTAGAAATCGCAAGCATAGATACTGATAAGTCGTTCACCTGCTGTGTATCGTCTACAACAAGCTGCATATGACTCTTATACATTTCTACTGCGTTGGCAATTTCATCAACATATACCTGATTTTCTTCCGTACAGGCACTCATCTCATTGATTCTGTTCTCTAATTTACTGATTTCAGAATCCATCTTCACAACGTTTACATTCTGCGCTTCAATATTGTCATATAAAGCTTCAAATTGAACTGTCAAATCATCAAAACTGTTCTGCAGACCTTCCAGTGCACCGATGGATGAATCAATCGCATCTGTACTTTCTCCAAGCTGTTCTGTTGTAATTTCAATCTGTGACTGCATCGCCGTAACAACTTCCACAACCTGACTTGAACAACGATTACTGTCAACTGCAAGTTCCTGAACCTTAGATGCAACAACCGCAAAACCTGCACCGGACTGACCTGCTCTGGCTGCTTCAATAGAAGCATTCAATGCAAGCATATTGGTACTTGATGCAATACCGTTCAACTGGTCTGTAACTGCGGAAATTTCCTGAATCTGCTTCTGCAATTTTGCAAATACTTCGTTTGCTTCGTCAACTGCCTGTTTTACAGAAGTCATCTGCTGGCTCATTTCCTTCATATTCTTTTTATTTTCAGCCAAGGCATCTTCTACTCTCTTAACTTCCGTATTCATAATAGAAATCTGTTCACCTGTAGACTGAACTGTTTCATGTACATCATCAAAAGAATTAACGATATCTTTTGCACTTTCAACAATATTGTCTGAACCATCTTTTAATTCACGTGTTTTTTCTTCCAATCTATCGCTGGCATCCTTTAAGCTTTCTACACGTTTAGCTGAGGTTTCGCAGTTCTGTTGCAATTCAGTACCTGCTTTTGTAATAGATGCCACAAGTCCCTCTGCTTCTTCGCTTCTGTCATCTCCAACCTGAATAAAACTTCTGCCTCTCTTAATAACCTGAAGGAATAACACAGCAGTAAGAGTCGTCAACACCATACACATAATATACTGTGAAAGCGGATCTGCTTTTCCCGGATTAATTATGTACTGCAAAGCCAACAAAATATTTACCAAAACCGCCTGAACCTTTGTAATTGTCGGTTCAAGATATACGCCGCTTAATGCAATAACTGCCAAATATAATGTAAAATCATCGCTGTAGAAGTTACCACTGAATAAAGAAATAATAAATACAACAAACATCAGCATAACACACACTACAAGCTGTTTTTTGCGCTTATGGAGTTTGACAAGTTTCATAATCAGTAAAACAAGTCCCAGCACCAATAAACATCCGCCAATCGCCACCATACCACTGATGCTTAAACTGATGACATTCTTAATAAAGAACACACCTGCTACCACAAAAGTAATAATCAGCATCAATTTGTAAATGGATTCTTCACCTATCGGTTTTCTAAATTTTGTCTCTTTCATAGTTGCCTCCAATACCATAAATATAGTTCTTTTTACCCACTAGTTTTATAATACTATCATTGTGTAAAATGTGCAAGATTTTTGTACGAACTCACCGCAAAATGTGCATCAAAAAAAGCACATCATAGTCATTTTGTACAAAAAACTACGTTGTGCTTTATCCGTTCTGCTATATATTATTCTTTTCCGTTGAAACAGTAAGTACATAACTTACATGGTTCTAATCCGATGGACTCAATCATATCATCCAAACGGTTATATTGAAGTGTTGTGAAGTTAAGCTGCTTTCTGATTTCTTCTACCATTTCTTTGTAATTCTGACTGTCCGGATTTGCATAATCCGCAAGCATCTTATCTGCATTTTCGCCTTCTCTTTCCAAAATCACGCGTCTTGTAATCAAATCAAGTGCTGAATTGGAACGTGAAAAATTCAAATATTTACAACCGTACAGAAGTGGCGGACAAGCCGGACGAATATGCACCTCTTTCGCACCACAGGTATATAAAAACTCAGATGTTTCTCTAAGCTGTGTACCACGCACAATCGAGTCATCAATCATCAAAAGACGCTTATCTTTAATCAAATCATGCACCGGAATCATCTTCATCTTGGCAATGAGACTTCTCTGTTCCTGACTGGACGGCATAAATGAACGCGGCCAGGTCGGTGTATATTTGATAAATGGTCTTGAAAACGGAATTCCCGCCTCATTGGAATAACCGATTGCGTGGGCAATGCCCGAATCCGGTACACCTGCCACACTGTCAGGTCGTACAAAATCACGCTTTGCCATCAATTTACCACAATTGTATCTCATTTTCTCTACATTTACGCCTTCATATGTAGATGTAGGATAGCCATAATATACCCAAAGAAAGGAACAAATCTTCATTTCTTCTTTTGGTGCACTGACTGTTTCTACACTTTCCGGTGTCACATATACGATTTCCGCAGGACCAAGTTCCTTATAATCCACATATCCCAAATTCAGATATGCAAAACTTTCAAAGGATGCACAATAAGCATTGTCTTTTTTACCGATAATAACCGGCGTTCTTCCCAGTTTATCTCTGGATACATAGAATCCGTTTTTGGTCAGAATCAGTACTGTTAGCGAACCATCCACTTTTTCCTGAACATATTTAAGGCCTTCTACAATACAGGCTTTCTGATTGATAAGTGCCGCCGTTACTTCCGTTGGATTGATGGTTCCGCCACTCATCTCCAAAAAGTGTGTATGTCCCTTCTCAAAACACTCTGACACCAACACATCTATATTATTAATTTTACCAACCGTTGCAATTGCAAAACTTCCCAGATGGGAATGTACTAATAAGGGTTGTGGTTCGTAATCTGAAATACAACCAATTCCTAAATTGCCTTCCAATTCTTCCACGTCACGCTCAAATTTGGTACGGAACGGTGAATTCTGGATATTGTGAATAGCACGATTAAAACCTTGTTCTCCGTAAACTGCCATACCACCGCGTCTTGTACCGAGATGGGAATGATAGTCTGTTCCAAAAAATAAATCAAGTACGCAAGACTCTTTTGAAGCCACTGCAAAAAATCCACCCATTGTGTTATTTCCTCTCTTCATTTCCTTTTGCAAAAAAATCGCTCTACTCTATAGTAAAACAAGCCTTTTTTTTCGTCAATCAACTGTGTTGACAGTTTTTGCCAAACATTTGCGGTTTTTATGGAATAATTGCACAATTTAAGCTTTTCTTTTTCTGAAAAGTATAAAACAAAACGCGCTCACTGCCATAAGGGCCGGATAATATAAATATGGTATAATTTCAAACGGTGTAATGGCTGTCAATGTCGCTGCCGACAAAAGCTGTGCCCCATACGGAATAATGCCCTGCCCTACCGAGCTGAATATATCCAATAAAGAAGCCGAACGCTTTGGCGAAACATCAAATTCATCACTGATTTCTTTAGCAATCGGTCCCGCCATAATAATAGCAACCGTATTATTGGCTGTACAGGCATCCACCAAAAGAGCAAGACCTGCAATTCCAATTTCTGCCCCCTTTGATGTTTTAATATGTTTTCTGATTAAATTTAAAATAAATGTAATACCACCATATTCCTTCACAAGTGCCACGATACAGGCTACAACGATGGATATTACTGTAATGTCATACATGCTCATCACGCCATTTCCAACCACCGCAAACATTTCATTCCACATAAGACTTCCGGTCAAAATACCGATAAGCAACGAAACCAAAATTCCTCCCACTAAAACCACAAAAACATTGAGTCCACTCAATGCCCCGACCAATACCAGTACATATGGAATGACCTTTACAATGTCATAAGGAAGTGCTTCATTTATGACAAACTGACCGTCTTTTGTAACCAAAAAGAGAAATACAATTGTTAATAACGCTGCCGGTAAAACAATAAAAAAGTTTTCTTTAAATTTATCCTTCATTTCACAGCCTTGTGTTTTCACCGCTGCGATGGTAGTATCGGAAATCATCGACAAATTATCGCCAAACATAGCTCCGCACAAAACTGCGCCGATACAAATTGCCATAGAATAACCTGTTTTTTCACTGATGCCCACAGCAATCGGAGCTAATGCAGAAATCGTTCCCATACTGGTTCCCATAGATACCGAAATAAAGCATCCGATGACAAAAAGCCCCACAACTGCCACATTTGCCGGCAAAATTGAAAGTCCCAGATTCACCGTACTTTCCACTCCTCCGATAGCTGTCACCGCTCCGGAAAAGCCACCTGCACAAAGAAAAATCAGACACATGGTAATGATATTTTCATCTGCAAGACCTTTTGAAACCACCTGTAATTTTTCACCAAAAGAAAGCTTTCTGTTCTGCAAAAAAGCCACTGACAAAGCAATCAAAAACGCCACAATAGCAGGCATCGCATAAAAGTCCCCGGTTAAAATGCCCGAACCCAAAAATATCAATAAAAATATTCCTATCGGAAGAAGCGCCACGGCTCTTCCGTTCTGCTTTTTTGTCCCCATAAAATACCTCAATTTAGAAATCAATTACACCAAACTGTGCTAATGAATAGAATACCAAAATTGCCAATAAAAATACCGGTGCTACATACTTCACCATCACACGGAAGATTCCTCTTCTCTTGAATGGTTCACCATTTGCCGTAATTTCATCTTCAATATCCTTTAATCCCGCAAACCAGCCGATTAAAACACAGGTTCCGATAGCTACAATCGGCATAATAACACTGTTTGAGATATAATCAAAGAATGTAAGAAAGTCCATACCAAGTGGTTTCACATTACCTAACACTCCATATCCAATTGCCGAAGGTATCCCAAGTAAAATCGAAACTCCGAAAATAATGCTTACTGCTATTTTACGTGTAATTTTAAATTTGTCCATAAACATAGACACAATAGCTTCCATCAAAGAAATGGAACTTGTAAGAGCCGCAAGGAACACCAAAACAAAGAATACCAGTCCGATAATTCTTCCAAGAGGCATCTGTTCAAATACTTTTGGCAACGTCTCAAACATAAGACCTGCACCACCTGTTTTAAGGCCTGCTTCTCCGCTGAACACATATACCGCCGGTACAATCATAAAACCTGATAAAAATGCCACAGAGGTATCAAAAATCTCAATATGATTTACTGACTTATTTAAATCTATTTCCTTCTTCACATAAGAGCCGTAGCTTACCATAATTCCCATCGCAATACTCATAGAGTAGAAAAGCTGGCCCATCGCTGCGCAAAGAGTCTTTATCGAGAATTTTGAAAAATCCGGTAATAAATAGTATTTAATACCCTCTCCTACTCCCGGAAGGGTTGCTACATAAACCGAAATACCAATTGTCAAAAGAAGTAAAACCGGCATAAGAATTTTACTTACTCTTTCCACACCTTTTTCCACACCAAATCCCACAACAAGCGCTGTAATTCCAAGATAAACAAGAAACAGAACCAAAGGCCATGTGGTTCCACCGATAAAATTCCTAAAATATTTATCGCCTGCTGCCGCAGTCACTTCACCTCTTAAGAACACACCAATATATTTCATTACCCAGCCACCGATTACACAATAATACGGCAGGATAATAATCGGCACAATTGCCGCCAAATAACCCAAAAATCCAAACTTGTTATTGAGCTGCTTATACGCCAGAATAGAACTTTTTCCTGTTTTTCTACCAATTGCAATTTCCAGAATCAAAAGTGAAAAACCAAAAGTCACTACCAAAATCAAATATACGAGCAAAAAGATACCGCCGCCGTACTGTGCTGCCAAATATGGAAATCTCCACAAATTCCCAAGACCAACCGCACTGCCTGCTGCCGCTAACACAAATCCGATTCCGCCCGAAAAACTACTTCTTTTCTCTTTCATTTTGTACTCCCAATCTTCTTCTATCTTTTAATATTTGTAAAAATTCACACCATTTTCAACTATATCATTATTTTGAAAATATTGCCACATATTTTAGCAAGAAAAAAGAGCCCGGGAATCGGACTCCTTTTTAAATTAACATCTCTTCAAACTAATTCATTTTTCCCGATATATAGTCGCCTAACCCTTCCGACAACTTAAAATAGGTATCTTCATACATTTCCTTATACAAGAATCCGCAGTCATATAAAGTTTCACTACTCCACTCTTTTTCCTGACTATCACCTTCTACAAGAATATCTGCCCAGAAATCCACCAAATCCATCTCTTCGAGTTTTTGATAAAATCCTTCATAATATTCTTTCAAAGCCTTGCCCGATTCATCATATAACTTATCTATGTCATATCCTGCATCTTTACCGCTTTTGGTAAGCATATCATACATTATCATTAGCATTTCAGGATGTTTACCACAATAATAGTCAATTTTCTCTTTCTGAAGTTCCGTTATTTCTCCGAATGCTTCCTTCAAAATTGCATAATAGTTATCCATATCTGCTTCAGTAAAGTTACTCAGACAAATCGGATTATAGGCAGATTCAAAGGTAGAGCCACCGTCCATATGATGCACTGTTTCCTCAATACATCTGTCACTGATTAACAAAATTGACAGATTTATTTTCTTCAATGCACCCTTGGGAGATAAGCCAAACAATCTTTCAAAGATTTTTCCATCGTCTGTATCCTCCGGGAAAATTCTGACTACTTCTTCAAAATTATCCATAATAACTTTTATATGAATACCTAATTCAGTAAAAACTTCAAATAGATTATCCATCCTGTATCTGGCATTTTCGGCATAATTTCCGGCAATTTCTTCTACAGAAAACTGCATTTGTTTATATGCTGCCGTTACATCATCTTCTTTTTTGGCATAATCCTCTTTCGGTATCACTGTTTCAAAACTGCTACACAGTTTTTTCCAGATTTCCCAATACCCTTTCTTGTGTGTATTCTCAATCTCTTTTAAATCCATATAGAAGTAATATATATGATTCTCCTTTTGTCTGGTATCATCCCACTTTGAAAGCCAGGACCTGACCAACAAACTCTTCCCCGTACCATCAGGGCCCCATAAATATTTACATACAGTATTTTCCGGCTTCTCAACCATATAACAACGCAAATTTTCTATTTCATATGGCAAAGTACGTTCTATAAAATTACTATCCACTATTAGTCCTCACTTTCCTTTTATTTAACCCATTCGGCCTGTACACCACATCTATCCACAGGCTGAACATTAAAATAGATGTTTCCACTATTGTCTTTGCAGCATTTTACAACATCTACCTTTATCGTATCGGCTGTTAAAAGTACATCTTCAAAATACGTATCACTACTGTCGGCTATGAATTTATCATCCTTCCCTTTAACTTTCCGGGACACATTCGATTTGGCTATTTGAGCCACCCATATTTTTTTATTATATTCAATCTCTCCCCGAATTTTATTCTTATCCTTTGACTTACATATAAAATCAACATTATATAAATCAATAATATTTTCTTCCGTATTTGGAGACATATCCTTTGCACCATTTGCGACAGCATGACAGCCTTTGTTAATCGCCTTGAGAAAGCATTGGCAAATTGCAATATCCTTTTCAATATTCTCCTGATTATACGCCTTTCGGTGAGCAAAAATATCTCTCACCTCTGCCATTTTTTTCATATCAGAAACAAACGTAGCAGTTGAAAAATATTCACTGTCAATCCAATGTTCAAACACCGGTTTAAATACATAACTGTGCATTTGCATCAAATCTGCGTAGTCCGAATAAGCCAGACTTTCCCATGGAGAACATTTTTTAAGCACCTCTTCTTCCATTTTGTTAAAGGACTGTTCTTCGCCTTTATACTGTTTGCAAACTTCAAGATGCCAAAACAGTTTTTTCAACTCCGTCATACGGTTCTTTATTTTTACAAGCCAGAGTTGTTCCCCATATCTGCATCGATATACACAGTCCAGTAGTTCCCTGACTCTTGATTCACATTCTTCTGAAGCATTCTTTACATCTACAATATCATAACCATAACAGTCTCTGATATTTGAATTGATATAATCTGCCATATACGGTGAATGCATCTCATATCCTAACAACGCATTCACATCTTCTCCCACTTCCATATGACATTCATCATCTAATGCCATACCAAGTCCGGCTTTCCTTTCCAATATCTGAAAACTGTTCTGTTGATTACGCAATGAAACAAACCCCTGTTTTTCCATCATATCCAAATACTTTCGTAAATCCCTTTTATCCGGGTCCTTGGGTATCGGATACTGAGAACTGTCAATAAAATGATGTATAAAAATTTTCAAGGCACTGATTTCTTCCCTGTTATCAATCCGTTCTTTCGTATTTTTCATAAGATGAATCACATTTCTGAAAAATTCTTTGCTTTTATCTCTAAAAGCTGACTCGAACTTATTTTCAACATCCTTATTCTGTACATAAGCATCATATGCCTCATTCAGAATCACCCACATTTTTCCCCATAATCCGGGATGTCTTCCACAAAAATGAATCATTTTCGCATTTAATTCCTTTTCGCCAATAATTTCACTTATGGCTACGTATGGTGTTGCTTCATTTCTCTTTTTATTTTTTAGACGTTTAATAAATTCTTCTAATTCACTATTTGAAAATCCATCCAAACACCATGGTTTGAAGATGATATTATCATCCTCTTCTCCTGTAATCATTCCCATTTCCTGTCTGGAAACAATTAATATGGATAAATTGTACAACCTTTGTCCGGTGGTAACTCCTCCCTCCATTACATATGGATATAATTCTCTGACAAATTGCAGAAAACTTTCTTTCCCTTCGTCAATTTCCACGGTTTCTTCTTTCTTTACATCATCCATATGTCTGTTTCTTCTGCCGTGTACATTCAGTTTTTTCATCGTTTCCGAGTTATTAAATTCATCAAAAACCAAAACAAAGTGAAAACCTAACACGGTAAAGGCCCGAAAAAGTTCTTTAACCTTGGTCGCATATTCCTTTTGTTCTTCTAAATTCTCTTCATAAACTTTAGAAAAATAGTCATAAATACTTTCTATTGTTTCCAACGCCTGCTTCTGCCCGGATTTGGAAAATTTTACACAAAATCCGTCTTTCGTTCTGATAAGATAATCGTTCTTTTTCTTTGCATAACAGGATGGATTTTTATTATCCTCCCGTACCAGAACATTTTCCTGTATTTCCTTTAGAACCTTTCTTATCTTCCAGAAATCAAGTTTATATATCTGATCCTCAAAGAAAAAAACCTTTGCCATACCGGGAAGTTCTTCCATATCATAGATTTTTTCTTTTTTGAGCCATAATACCTTTGCGCCCTCCCCGTTCTTCTCAATAAATTCTTCAATGCACTGTTTTCTTTTGAGATTCCACTGTGTAGCCCAATCTGATACCAATGTTGTCTTTCCGACCTGATGAATGCCCATCAGGCAATGATGTCTTCCCATCCCGGGCTCTGCTACAAAGATATCATTCCTCATATCTGACATGAGATTACGCTCAATCTTTATATCTATCATTTGATTTTGCATCATATCTTATGTACTCCTTAATCTTATCTCATTGCATTTTGTGTTCTTTTACATATTCAACAAAAAGTTGCATTACAATTTCTACATTTTCATTATTGATATTGATAACTCTACGATTTGCCAATTTGGTTTCCATTCTGACAATCATTTCATAAATCAATTCACGCTTTTCTTCTTCTGACAACTGGTTGTATATTTCTGCATTTTGTGCTATGGCTCTATTTCTGCGTGCGTGCTTCATAACAAAAGCATATCTGTTTTCCATCTGCCTTTGTATTGACTCGAACGCATCCGTATGTAATTTTTTCTGCTCACATATGCCATATTCCAAAAATCGCTTTGCTGCGCATTCCAAATAAATATATGCCAAGGATTCTGTTGCTTTGCAGCCCGCAAAAACAAACTGATAAATCGCATTATCATTGAAGAACCAATCATCTGCAGGTTCACGAAGAATCATATCAAAAAGCGTATCTGCTTTATCACTGACAAGTTTATCCATCCAATCGCCTATTACCTCATTAACAATATCCTCTGACATAATTTTTTTCTCCAAAGAATATCTGATATAATTCTTCTTATCCCCATAATGCTTATACATTAAATCGCATAACTTCATAAGAATGTTCGGGTTTTTGCCGGTCATATACATCATACGTTCTACGGCCTTTTTACCGATTTCATCATTTTCGCTATCACCTTGAATATCACCATATGGATCGTAATATCCTATCACTTTTCTTATAGGGATACGGATTAATCCCTCCGCCGACGGATCGCTAAAACATGTCAACTCAATTGGATCAGCCTTTGCCGAAATAGCATTGGTAAGCCTTAGTTCATTCAATGCTGTGTGCATATTTTCATGACCGATTATGATTAGAATAATTCCACATTCTTTTAAAACACTGATAAAATCAAATTCTTTTTTCGCAAGTTCCGTCTGTTTCCAATCTCCTTCGTATTTTGCCAAAACGCTCTCGCAAACATCCGTAAACTCATCCATAACGACAATCATCGGATTTTCTAAAGTCGCTAAGATTGATTTGAAAATAGATGTCCAATCATATTTTTCCAATTCATCTTTTTGCGATCTTTGTAAAACATCTCTATGCTTTTTATTCTCTTCATTCAATGCTATAATAGCATCCTTATTATCCATAACTTCCCTGAGAATATCCCTATACACCTTTTCTGCACTCTCTTTTGGTGTAGATTCTTTAGATATTTCAAGCGTGTCCTTAATATTGTTTCGTTGAATTATGATCGGTTTTAAACCTTCCGTATTTTTGGAATTCATTTCTATATCGGAAATAACTTTATTGACCAATGAGGTTTTTCCACATCTTTTTTGTCCATATAGAATTACGGCCGTTCCGGACTTTTGAATCTTCCTGTCGCTGTCAGCAATAACCTTCCATATAGTTTCTTCTTCTTCTCGTTTGAAATAAACTCCATTGTTATTTATGTCATCCTTTGAATTTTCTTCCTGACTATCCCACTGAATCGCCTCACCTTGTGCAGCCTTTTCATAAGGATTTTTCTTTAAGAATTCTTCCGAAGACTCATCCGTATTTTTATTCACTTCCAATCCATATCCGGTTTCATCAATCTTAAGCTGTAACTGACGCTTCGTAGAGTTACTGATTGTTTCATTAACTACTCCGTTAATCGGGAAAGAGGTATTGTCATTACGTCTTGCTACCCATCTGCCGTTCTCACTTGCTATAGCTAACTCTTCAACCTGCATATTGATTGCAACCACATAACAAGGAAGCATATTTTTTTGTTGGCTTCTGGTTTCGTCCTTATCCCAACAATGACCCAAAACTGTCTTTACAAAAACAAATTCCTTCTCTAATTTACCATCTTGCGCCAATTTATGTATAACCGCATCACCTTCACCGGCAAAATAGTAAACGGCAGTCTCCGTATGTCCCATGCTTTGCATAGTTATTTTTGCAGTATTCTGCTCTTTTCCCTTCATATCACAGGTTTCTACTTTACTGTTCCGGGTATCCCATTTTATACAGGAAAGCATTTCTTTCGTCGGGAAAATCACTCGTTTAACCATTCCGTTTTCATCACAGCAATAGCAAACAACTACATTTTTTCTCTTATATTGGGCATAACAGTTGAAGGCAGGCACACTCAAAGTTTCAAAAGCAAAACGGAGCCTGTAGTCAATATAACCATATTCCTGCTTCGGATCGATACCTGTCAAAATGCCAAAACGGTACACTTCTGCCTGGGTTTCTTCCATTTCCTTGCCTTCCTTTAGTTCATAGCCCTGTTCGGTTTTCAGAAGACAATTTTCATAAGACACCATTTTCGGCGCTACATCTGTAATTTCGTCCTGATAAGCCTTGATTGATTCATTGAAAACTTTCATCTGCTTATCAATGTCTTCCATCTTTCTGATTTTGGTAACAACCTTCACACCATTTTCTGCAAGTTGTACTGATTCAGTAATTTTGACAGCAAACCTCGGCGAATAGTTAAAATTATACTTGGCTACAACATAACACTTCTCGTCATCACTTACTCTATTGTCCTTTGTATTCTTGGGATATGCCACCAAATAGCTGGCATAATTAGTATCTATCTCTTCTCCATAGACAAGATTTTTCTTTAACAATTCTATTGCATCTGCTTCTTCACCGTTTTTCTTATATCCCACCTTATAACCTGAGAACAATCTCACCGTATCATTTCCTGTAAAATAATTATTTAAGAATCCAAATGCATATTCACTTGCCTGCTCAACAGATACCTCTTTATATTTTTCCGCCAATAGGTTTCTGAAAGCATCAAAGGATACTTCTTCCAGGATTTCGCATATATCATTATTCGCTTCTCCCTTTTCAAGGAAATGAATCGATTTAACTTCATACTCAAATTTTTTATTATTCGATGCTTTAAGTGTATATACAACATGATACTTATAAACATTCATCTTCTGTTCATCTTTATTGCTGCGCTGTAAAGTGGACAAATATTGTTCAAAATCCTTATATTCTCCATTCCACTTCATAATGGCCCTATCTTTATGGAAGAAACGTCCTTTACCATGTCCATCATATATAGCAAAACCACTCTTTGTTTCCTTACTGTATTTAAACGATGCCGCCCAAAACTTCTTATCGCAGCCCCTGTGATTATTCACTTTTACCCCACTACAAAAAACGCCGTACTGTTTCCCGTTATCGGGTACAAAAATGTCAATCAATGCCGGATAATCATGAACGCTGTAATCCTTCTCCTTCAGAATATTGCTCTGAGTAACTTCCTCATCTGCGGACACGAAAAATTCCGCGTTTGGTTCCACTCTGTCTTCCTCATAATCCGACTGTAATATTACCCAAAATCCACTCTCTTCATTATTTTCTTCGTACCGACGAACCAGAACAGGCACCATAGTCTCAACCGGCTTTTCTGACTCCGGAAGAGCAATTACCTCTATGCTTTTTGCTTCAAAGCCTTGTGGTCTCTCCATACTATCAACACTCACACAAAAAGATACAATAGTTTCATTTTTTAAATCGCTACTCTGATTGAGGGCTACATATTCTTTATTACCATATAATTTAAGTACGGCTTTTACATAATCCCTGATATTGTCGCGTACAATCTTAACCATTCCAAAATAACGGATTTCTTTAATATCATTATAAGAAATTGTTTTTCTGATATTTTTTTCTGCCAAAAGAACGCACGAAGCAGGACCTGCAAATATTACAAGCCCTGCAACTTTTTCATTTTTCAACCCAACTGTCACATAATCATTTTTCTTGAGCATTCTATGGATATCGCAAACATCTGCCGGATAAATATCAGACATTGTCCCTTCCCTGTCTTTCAGCTGATATTCATCCTTATTTCCGACAATTGTGCCCACTTTACTTTCATTATTTTTCAAAAAATAAAAACAGTCTTTATTTCTTAAAAATTCAGCATCTAAAATAGTCTTTGGCACTTCTTCTACTTTCGCATCTGCTGCATAAATTTCCAAAGCCTCTATATCCCGGTCACTATTTGACAATACAATTTCTTTAATCACCAAATGACAGTACACTTTATATTCTTTATCCATATTAGTATACATAAAATCATCTTTAAAAAAATGGTACGAATTGTCAACAATACCCTCTTTTGTGGTTGTATCATATGCCGTCAATTCACCGCAATACATCAGGTCTTCCATTTCTGAAAAAGCCACTTTTTTTCCGCTTTTTGATAGAAAAATACCATCTTCATCATATTTTCCCAATTCATCTTCTATTGTAGTATTATCCTTCAAAAAAACTTTAACTTTGTGACCCTCATATAAGAAAATATTATCTAGGACTGCTGTTTTTTGCATATATCTTCCTCCAAATAAAAAACCTATTCTAAGTATATCTATTCCCTAAATTTATGTCAACAAAAGGCCTTCTACAGAATGAACTCAAACTCCTGCGGATGTATATTCCATTTACCGTTTTCATCCTGCTCCATTAAATCCATCGTTAATTTGTATCGTTTACCTTCTTCCAAGGTACCATAGAGCCATGTCCAGTAGGTGCTCCATCCGCCGCTTCCATAGGCAGATACTATATGGGCAACATCTACAAAGCCCCACTCATCCACAACAGTTGGTACCATTTCCCATTCTCCGTTATTCTCGACCCACAAGGTATATGCTTCTCCGTATTGAATGTCCTCATCGGTTGTATTCCAGAAAGAAAGCGAAAAACCATCCGCATCCACCTTGTCTAATATGCCATACACTCCGTTAATACCATTTACCGGATGAAATTTGAGATTCATATAATCCAGTAAATAATAAGTAGTGCGATTCATTGAAGAATCATACACCTTTGTTTCCACACCCGGACTACTGATTTTTACATAATCATCTGATGGTGTAATTGTCTGTAATAAATTACCATCCACATCATACAGTTTCATACTATATTGCCAGCCTACTGCCTGCAAGTATAGCTCAACCTCTGCCTCAAAGGGCTGAAACTCCAGTGATTCATAAAGTTCCAAAAGTTCGTGCATAGTACTATCACTCATCAATCTGGATGTTTTTATTTCTTCGCCGTTACTACCATTCCTCATAGTAATAGAAAAAATGGAGTCAGTATCTACAAGTACTGTGTTCTCGTCAAATTCTGTTTCTCCCGGTATTGTTCCATTCTTCACAAAACGCATCCACTGCTTTTCACCATTATATGGCATATACACTTCAACCTCGTTATGTCTCGTTCTCTGCCAACCATAACCGGTTCCGAAATTGGACTGATTGTTTTGTGTCGGAATTTCATCCTCATCCACACTGGTTTCGATTTCACCATCCATCACACCACATTTGGCAACCTCATCCGCCGGAAGTCCAATACAATAATACAGTGCGTCATCTACCATAAGAAGCAATTGCTTCGTTTCCTCATTTTGCGTAGTATGCCCCTTTGTAGGTGAGGTAGTTTCATCATTTGAATCCTCTTGTAAATCTGGAATTTTCTCATCATCTGCTACAGTATCATCCGATATAAGCTCATTTGTTTCAGACTTTGGATTTGTCATAAAACAAACCGCCACCACCACACACACCACAATGGCTACTGCTACAATCCAGAACGCCGGCTTTTTATAATTAAGCACATTCTTAATTCGTTGCCCAACCGCCACTTCACCAAAAGCCAGCGGGCAGGCTGCGATTATCTTAGGAGAAACACTATACTCCAGCAATACTTTGGAATAGTTTTTCTTGTTAGTTTCCCCAATACCCCTCAAAACCTTTTCATCGCAGGCAAGCTCAATATCCTTGCAAAGTAATATATATGCAATCCAGATAAGCGGATTAAACCAGTACACAGCTAAAATCAAAAATCCGACCAATTTCGTAATATGGTCACCGCGCTTAAGATGCGCTTTTTCATGTGCAACTACGTATTCTCTTGCCTCATCGTCTATTTGATATGGTAAATAAATTTTAGGCCTCACAATACCAAGTACAAAAGGTGTTGCCACTCTTTCGCATTCATATACATTTCCTTCCCTTTTCACTGCATCAAACACTTTTCTTCGCACCAGAAAATAGCTGACAACACAGTAAATAAGCATCACAGCCACTCCAAGCACCCACACATTGGATGCTATAAAAGTAACCACCTGCAAAGGGTTCACACTGTCTGCTACGTTTGGCGTAAAAGACTCCGCTATAATGTTATTTGTCGCATCATCTATCACCCCAATACCACTGTTGATTGCAGGTGTTCTGTCATACACAATTTTCGTATCAATCACCTTGCCACTTGGAAGCAGACTAAAGATACTTTCTATGGAAAAAGGAAAAATGAGTCTGAGTCCCACCAATCCCCATAAAACACACCTGATATATTTCGGTGCTTTTTTCAGGCATATTCTCACTACCAAAACCGCCAGAATAAGCCAGCCCGCCATAATACTTAAATTCAATAATTCCAAAAATAATTCTGACATAGCACGCCTCCTTAATAAGAATCAATCATATCCTGTAATTTCTTGATTTCTTCATCAGACAGCTTCTGTCTCTTTGCAAAAGCCGCAATAAATGCCGGCATAGAGCCTTCAAAGGTCCGCTCCAGCAGTTCATCCATCTGGGCCTGCTGAACCTCTTCTTTGGTAACAAGTGAGGTTACAATAGCTTCTTCATTTTTCAATACACCTCGTTCGCTAAGCCGTTTAATCACGGTATATGTTGTGGCTTTTTTCCAGCCCAGCTGCTTGTCACAAAGCTTTGCCAAATCCGTGCTCTTTATCGGTTCGTTTTCCCATAAAATCAGACAAAATTTATATTCGCTTTCAAATACTTTCGGTGTCATATGTACTATCCTCCATTTTGGGTTTAATGCGTTCGACCTAGTTTTAGTCTAATCCGTTAGACCGGTTTTGTCAATACTTCTTAGTGTTACTGATAATAAAAATGACCTGCTATCCTTTTAGATAACAGGTCTAATTCACTTATTCTTCTTTCCAATATAATGCGAAATATTCACACACTTCTTCCTCTGATAAAACAAATTTTTCTTTCACTTTTTCCCATACATTCTCTTTAGAAATTCCCATTTCATTTCCGGCTTCTAAAGTGTACCCCTTGTCAAGGACATTTTAAGAAGAAGGGGTTTTGATTTTT
>CAZMND010000042.1:0-17940 GCA_964567585.1 uncultured Lachnospiraceae bacterium | reverse complement strand
GCCCATATCACCATCAATTTCCGCTCTCGGAACCAATGCTGCAACAGAGTCCACTACTACAATATCAATAGCGCCTGAACGTACCATAGTTTCTGTAATTTCAAGTGCCTGTTCTCCGCAATCCGGCTGTGAAATATATAAATTGTCAACATCTACACCAATATTCTTTGCATAGACAGGGTCCAGGGCATGTTCTGCATCAATAAATCCAGCGATACCGCCCCTTTTCTGAACTTCTGCAATCATATGTAATGTAACCGTTGTCTTACCACTGGATTCCGGTCCGTATATTTCAACAATTCTTCCTTTGGGAATTCCGCCCAATCCAAGTGCGATATCAAGACTCAAAGATCCTGTCGGAATAGTCTCAATATTCATCTGTGCCGCCGGGTCACCAAGTTTCATAACAGAACCCTTACCATACTGTCTTTCAATCTGTGATATTGCGGCATCCAATGCCTTTAATTTTTCTTCTCTTTCCATAAATGCGTTCTCCTTTTAGGAACAAATGTTCGTCTCTTGAGTATATACTAAAACATCTGTTCGATTTTGTCAATTGCTTTTTTCATATTTTTTTGTATTTTTTTATATTATTAAGTTAATATATATGATGTCCAATAAACATCTCTTTAAAGGGATTTTTTGCGAAACCGCATATTTTAGATTTGTTTCAGATACTTTATGCTATCACATTTGTACTTTCCGTTCAACCAAAAATACACTTTATCCCTTGTATTCAGGAATAAAGTGTATCTCATTTTTGTATTAAAACCCTGTTGCTCCGTTTTCGGCAGCCACTGTCGTAATATAATTTTCGTAATCCTTAAATGTCGAACAACACCAGTATCCGTCATAGTTCAAACCGATTTCCATTCCGAGCGGTGTATAAAAAGCAACCAAACCAAAGTCTTCCGTAAAAATATCATTTCTGATTTCGTCTTTCGTATAATTTTCAAAAAGATACGGTGCGTCGCTTGTACTTTCTACCAGACATCTTTTTTCCAATTCATTCAAAAATTCATCTGATTCATCCAATAATTCAAAATGAATTCTTGTTCCGGTTTCTATATCGTAATTGTGACAATATATGCTTTCATAATTTGTACCATCACTGAAGGTATATAATTCAATAAACACAACGCTTATTACGTCTTCATCCATATAAGTAACATATGCATCTGAGATAGCATTACAATCGTTTTCCTGCGCTATCTTTTCTGTTTCTTTCATAAAACCATAGAAAAAATCATTTAACTGGTCAATGTTGGTCACGTCTCCCGACAATCGCGGATAAATACATTCCACTCGTTCATCAGCACTTGTATAAGTTGCAAAAGTAACGGAATAATCCAAATCATATCTTATGTAATCGGTAATTAACGGATAATACTCTGCATTTAGGCCTTCTTCGCCCAATTCAAATTCCAAATCGCCTATACCGTCTCCGTCCAAATCGATTCTTTCTTTTACCTTTTGTATTTCATCCCAAATATCATCAATTGTCTGGTCTCCAATCGTAGGTGATTCCTTTATCGGGTCATAAATATTGACATCATCCTCTTCTGTTTGGTACGATTCTTCCCTATCCGATACACTTACTGCAGTAAAAATACTGTAAAACGTAATAAATGCCACTAACAATATCACAAGAACCAGCACAAAGAGAACTCCACCGATTACAAGCCCTATAATCAGTCCTGTATTCTTCTTTTTCTCCGGCTTTGATTGTGGAACACTATATTCCATTCCCATCTGTTGTACGTTTGAATTCATCTCCTGATTTGGTGCAACATATCCATTTACCTTAAATTCACAACTCTGGCATACACCCTGTCGTATCAGAGCACCACACTTCGGACAAAAATCATATTGTTTATTCTGATCCATTCGGACTCCTCCAATCTAAATAATCGTTTTAATCCTACAACACTTCTATCAGTTCATATGCAAATTCAATCGCTTTCTTTGCACTTTGTTCCCTGATTTCCAATCTTTCTCCCTCAAAACGACATTCCTTATAATATGTCCTGCCGCCTATAAAACAACCAATATATACAAGCCCCACCGGTTTTTCTATGCTTCCGCCGTTAGGACCTGCTATCCCCGTAACAGAAACCACTACATCTGCGCCTGTCTTTTTTGCCGCACCTTCTGCCATTTCTATGGCAACCTGACTGCTGACTGCACCATACATCTCCAATGTTTCTTTTAAAACTCCTGCGTATTTTTCCTTCGCACTATTAGCATAGGTAATAAAACCTTCATAAAACACCTCTGATGCTCCGGACACATTTATAATTTTAGATGCCACCATCCCTCCCGTACAGGATTCTACAGTGGTAATTGTCATCTTTTTTTCCTGCAGCAAAGAAACCAATTTTTCTTCCATCGCCACCACCTGCTTATTTTGTATCTTTCATAACGTCCTTATTTTTGATAATGTAATCCACCAAAGAAATTACCGTAAGTGCAAGTGCAATATACATAACCACGGTTGTAACAATTGCAATCTGCGTAATGTCCGCAATCATAAGGCAAATCATTACCATCTGGAAAACTGTTTTGAATTTTCCCCAGTAGCTGGCTGCAATAACAACTCCGTTATCGGAAGCAATCAGTCTGAAACCGCTGATGATAAATTCTCTTGCAATGATAATTGTTACAATCCATGAAGGAATAGCACCTTTTTCAATGAGGCAAATCATCGCAGAACAAACAAGAAGTTTATCCGCAAGCGGGTCCATAAACTTTCCGAAATTAGTAACCAAATTGTATTTTCTTGCAATATATCCATCCAAAAAGTCTGTTAAACTTGCCACAATAAAAATAGCAAGTGCAATCCATTTTCCCCAGTTTCCTACTAAATCCGTCAATAAAAAGAATACAAAAAACGGTATCAATACAACTCTGAAGGTTGTTAATTTATTCGGTAAATTCATCTTCAATCTCTCCTATCAAATCATACTGGCTGGAGCCTGTAATTTTTACAGTGACAAAATCTCCTGTCATAAGGCTTCTTCTTGCATTTACAAAAACATATCCGTCTACGTTTGGCGCATCTTTGTAGCATCTTCCCACGTAAACACCGTCCTCAGGCAGAGAACCTTCGATTAACACATCCAGTGTTTTTCCCACGGTTTCTTCTGCCTTTTCAAAGGCAATCTTTTGCTGAAGCTTCATAATCTGCTTTTGTCTCTGTTTTTTTATAAATTCCGGAATCTGTCCTTTCATCGCAGCCGCCGGTGTATCCTCTTCCTGTGAATAAGTAAACACACCCAGTCTGTCAAAACGCATTTCTTTTACAAATTCCATTAATTCCTTATGCTCTTTTGCTGTTTCACCCGGAAAGCCTGTAATCAACGTTGTTCGAAGACAGATTTCAGGAATGCGCTCACGAAGCTTGCTTATCGTAGAAACCAATTCTTCTTTGGATGTTTTTCTTCCCATTCGGCCAAGAACACGACTGCAAGCATGTTGAATCGGAATATCCAGATATTTGCACACTTTCTTTTCTGTGGCGATGGTTTCCATCAGTTCCTCATCCATCTCTTCCGGATAACAATATAAAATACGGATAAACTTTAAATCCTCAATTTTACAAAGTTCCTTTAACAATTTCGGCAGACTCTTCTTTCCGTACAAATCAATGCCGTACATAGTAGTTTCCTGGGCTACTAAAATAATTTCCTTTGCACCGCCATCTACCAATGTTTTTGCTTCTTTTACCAAACTTTCCATCGGTATACTACGGTAAGAGCCACGGACTTTTGGAATAATACAATAAGTACAGTGTTTGTTACAGCCTTCCGCAATTTTCAAGTAAGCAAAATGCCCGCCCGTAGTTACAATACGTTTCTTATCGTATACAGGCGCTTTATTGATATCTTCTATGTGGTTTTCCGATTTGTTGTCCAAAACCTTCTCCACCGTAGTTACAATTTCATCAATGGCTGTAGTACCAAGAATGGCGTCCACTTCCGGAATTTCCTTCTGGATTTCTTCCTTATATCTTTGCGCCAGACAACCGCTGACAATAAGCGCTTTGAGCTGACCGCTTTCCTTTCTTTTTGCCATTGCTAAAATATTCTGAATGCTCTCTTCTTTCGCATCGCCGATAAAACAGCAGGTATTGACAACCACGATATCCGCCGCATCTTCGTCGTCCGTAAAGGTGTACCCTTTTTCCGAAAGAAGTCCCAGCATTACTTCTGTATCAACAAGGTTTTTATCACAACCTAATGAAACAAATAAAATCTTCATATTTTCCTCTTTATGTTCCAGAAAAAGTAAAAAAAGGACTGTTGCAATGAAACTACTGCAATAGCCCCGTTTTTCTTATTCTTCATCACTTAAAATTTTAATTTTTCCCTGATTTAACTCTTCTACAGCAACGGATAAAGGCTTATTGCTCTTTGTTGTTACAAGTGGTTCTGCCCCTGAAACAATCTGTCTTGCTCTGCGGCTTGTAGCCATAACAATTGAATATCTGCTGTTTACTACAGGTGCTTCGCCCTGTTCTACTTCACTGTTTACTACTTTCATTAAATCTGAATATGATGGATGTAACATTATCTTTTCTCCTCCCAGAAGTTCTGACTTTTATAAATTTGCCAGTTCCTTTTTCATCATTTCTATAAATTCACGATTGCGGTCCGTGCTGTATTTCGCAGCATCTACCAGCTCGTGTATTTTATCAACACATTTTTCCACTTCGTCATTCACAACGATGTAATCATATTGGTCCATAATCGGTGCTTCG
Organism: uncultured Lachnospiraceae bacterium; assembly: GCA_964567585.1. Taxonomy (GTDB): domain Bacteria; phylum Bacillota; class Clostridia; order Lachnospirales; family Lachnospiraceae; genus CALZKI01. Next base: position 13,181 of record CAZMND010000042.1, on the reverse strand, counting down.
TCAATTGCTCTTTTCATTCTCGCATCGATTTGTTCCATTGTTTCCGTTCCACGTCCCACAAGCCGTCGTTTTAATTCCTGTGCGCCAGGCGGTGTTACGAATAATAAAAGCGTTTCCGGAAATTTTTCTTTTACAAGAAGCGCTCCCTGGATTTCAATTTCCAAAATCACATTTTTTCCTTCGGACAACTGCTTTTCCACATAAGCCTTCGGCGTTCCGTAATAGTTGCCGCAATACTGTGCATGCTCAATAAGACCGTCTTCTGAAATTGTCTTCTCAAACTGCTCTTTGCTTACAAAAAAATAATGCTCGCCATCCACTTCGCCCGTTCTCGGACCTCTTGTGGTCATAGAAATTGATAACGCATATGCATCATTATATTTTTCCATGATTCGTTTCACGACAGTGCCTTTTCCGGCTCCTGAAAATCCTGAAACAACAATTAATATGCCACGTTTATTTAACATATAATTTACCTCGTGTTTTATTCAATGTTCTGAATCTGTTCACGTACTTTTTCAATCTCTGTTTTGAGTTCGATTGCTCTGTTTGAAATTTCCAAATCATTGGCCTTCGATAAAATTGTGTTGGCCTCACGGTTCATTTCCTGTGCAATAAAGTCTAACTTTCTACCGATACTTCCCCCGCCCATCAAAGCACTTCTTGTAGCTTCAATATGACTTCTTAAACGAACCAATTCTTCATCCACACAAACCTTATCTGCAAAAATGGTAACTTCTGTCAAAAGTCTTGCTTCATCAACCTTGGTATCTTCCAAAAGATCTTTCACTTTTTCTTCAAGTTTCTTTTTATAATCGGCAATAATCTGCGGTGAACGTTCTGTAATAAAATCAACATGAACTAACATCCCGTCCAGTTTTGCAATCAAATCGTTCTTTAAGTTTTCGCCCTCTTTGATTCTTGTCTCAACAAACGCTTCTGCAGCTCCCCGGATTGCTTCTTTTAATTCTTTCCACAATTCTTCTTCGTCTGCGTCAGCATCTTCCATTGTGAATACTTCCGGATATCTTGACAAGGTAGAAACCCTGATATCGTTATCGAGTCCAAAATCCTCTGCCATCTGATCAAGATAAGCCTTGTATTCTGCAGCGATACTCTTGTTGTACTTAATACATACATTGTTTTCGGAAAAATCTTCATAACTGATAAAGATATCTACTTTTCCTCTCTGGATATAGTTCTTAAGTTCATTACGGATAGATGACTCAAAGAAATTCAGTTTCTTTGGCATCTTCATATTTACATCGAGATATCTGTGATTTACAGATTTCATCTCCACAGTAAATTTTCTGTTATTTTCGGCCACTTCACATCTACCGAAGCCTGTCATACTTTTAATCATAACATTATTCCTCTGAATGTATTGTAGTCGCAACCATCTACTACCACCAACTCTTTGTTGCGTACTCCATTCAATTATAATTGGAAGAATCTTTTCCGTCAAGAGTTGCCTTTCACTTTGCATTTTTCTTTTCATCTGTTATAGTATTAAAAGATACAGAAAGGCAGGAATCAAAAATGGCATTTGACGGAATTTGCATCTCTTCAATTACAAAAGAATGTAATGAAAAAATATTGAACAGCAGAATCTATAAGATAGCCCAGCCGGAAAAAGATGAACTGATTCTGACTTTAAAGGCTCAAAGTGGCACTTACAGACTCTTTTTGTCTGCGGATGCTTCACTTCCGCTTCTCTATTTTTGTGAGGAAAATAAGCCAAGCCCTATGACTGCGCCGAATTTTTGTATGCTTCTTAGAAAGCACATTCAAAACGGACGTATTGTCGCCATCAGACAGCCTTCCCTGGAGCGAATTGTCTGCATCGACATTGAGCATTTGGATGAACTGGGTGATTTATGCAAAAAGACCTTGATTATTGAACTTATGGGCAAGCACAGCAATATTATTTTCTGTGACAGTCAGGGCAAAATCATTGACAGTATCAAACACATTTCAGGAATGGTCAGTTCTGTCCGAGAAGTACTTCCGGGACGTGAATACTTCATTCCGGATACAATGGAGAAGAAAAATCCTCTGGAAACACCGTTTGATGCTTTTTGCGAGATTTTTGTAAAAAGTACTCCACTGTTTAAAGCACTGTACACCTCCTTCACCGGTTTTTCCCCTACGATTTCTCAGGAAATCTGTTATAGGGCCGGTATTGACAGTGACTTGCCTGCGAATGTCATTACCGACGAACAAAAACAGGCATTATTTCATACATTTTCTGAAATAATGACATCCGTTCGTAATGGCGATTTTACTCCTGCGATTTACGAAGATAACGGTATTCCAAAGGAATTTAGTGTTCTTCCTTTGTCTACTTTTGCTCATATTGAAAAAAAAGAATTTGACAGTATTTCCGCTTTACTGGAAACCTACTATGCTACAAAGAATAAAATTACAAGAATCCGCCAGAAATCCATCGACTTAAGAAAAGTCGTTCAAAACACGCTGGAAAAGGATATTAAAAAATACGATTTACAGTTAAAACAGATTGCTGACACCGAAAAACGTGAAAAATATAAAGTTTATGGTGAATTGATTAACACCTATGGCTATGGTGTTGCTCCCGGAAGCAAGGAATTTACCGCTAACAACTACTATACGGGCGAAGATATTGTAATTCCTTTGGACCCGACTCTCACACCTTCTGAAAATGCAAAGAAATATTTTGAAAAATATAACAAGATGAAACGAACCTATGAGGCGTTGTCGGAATTGACCGTTCAAGTCAAAGAAGAGATTGATCACTTAGAATCAATACTCTCCTCCTTGGACATTGCTCTTTTAGAGGAAGACCTTGTAGAGATTCGTCTCGAAATGGAACAATGCGGATACCTGAAGAAAAAATATCAGGGAAAGCAAAATAAAAAAGATAAAATAACCAGTAAACCGTTCCATTATATAAGCAGTGACGGTTATCATATATATGTAGGCAAAAACAACTTCCAAAACGAAGAGCTGACCTTTAAAATTGCTACAGGAAATGACTGGTGGTTCCACGCCAAAGGAACTCCCGGCTCACACGTTATTGTAAAAGCAGGCAACGAAGAATTACCTGACAAAACCTTTGAGGAAGCCGCAAGACTGGCTGCTTTCTACTCAAAAGCCAAGGATCAGGACAAGGTAGAAATTGACTACATCCAGAAAAAACACATTAAGAAGCCTGCCGGAGCAAAACCCGGCTTTGTGATTTATCATACGAATTATTCGATGATGATTGATCCAAACATAGATAATATTGCAGTAATTAATTAAAAATCCAAATACGAAAAAAACTGTGGCATTCGTTCTTACGAACAGAGGCTCACAGTTTTTTTCATATTTGATAGTTCAATTATAATCTTTCACATTATTATGTTTTATGGATTTTATATTTTATAATATGTGGAGTTTTTTTGCCACTTTTTTTATAAGGTTTCCTTTTGGGAGACTTGTCATTTCTTCTTCTGTAATGACTTTTAATTTAATGACAAGTACAAAATAAACAAGTACTGCGAAGATTACGGCTACCATCAATGCAATAAAATTGCTTTTTACAAGATAATGCATTCCATAGTATGCGCCGAAGGCTATAATGCCCATAACCGCCGCTGCCACAAAAGGCATCACAAAGCTTTTCTTTATGTTTATTTTATAAGAAAGATGCTTTCTAACTGCTATCTGGTTCAGTACACACATTGCCAGCGAATACACAATCATTGCAATTGCCAGTGCATACAAATTAAGGTCCGTAAACATTAAAAGTACCACCAGAACAACTACCTGAAGTATAAATGCCACTGCTGCGTGAATTACCGGTGCATTCATTTTTCCAATTCCCTGTAAAACCGCATTGGTTACGGTGGAAATACAATAGAAAATTACGGTTATTGCGATTGCCATCAGTAAAAGTGACGCCGCATCCAAAGACTCCGGCTGATTGAATAAAAGCTTCATAACAGGCTTTGCCAACACACAAAGTCCAACTGCAGAAGGCATAGCAATCAGCATCGTTACATGAATAGCCTTGTCCACCTGTTTTCTCGTTTTATCCAGTTCGCCCTTTACATAGGAAGAAGCTACACTTGGGAGCATTGCTGAACTCATGGCTGAGCTCATAGCTATCGGTATATTGGCAACGGTTACCGCTTTATACGCAAAAATACCATACATAGTAATCGTAACAGTCTCCGTAAAACCTTTCACATCCATCATAATAGTCTGATAAATGGTCATATTCACACTGGTAGAACAATTGTAAATAAATGTGCTTAAAATAAACGGTGTCACCACACTGAAAATGGTTTTAAATACGGTTTTAAAAGAATCCACATCCTCAGTTGCATCACAGGCGATGTCCGCTTTAAACTGCTTTCTGTTTTTCAAATAAATAACCAGCATAACAAATAAACCACAAACTACACCGATACCGGTACCAAGTGCGCTACCCATAGCACCAAACACTGCCTGACTGGTCTCATCTGCTGCAGCTAAAAACTTCATAAACAAATACGCGGCCAGAATACTCACACCGGCATTTGCAATCTGCTCCAAAATTTGGGAAACACTGGTCGGAACCATATTTTTCCTTGCCTGGAAATAGCCTCTTAAAACGCCCAGCAAGCCTGATAAAAAAATGGTCGGCACAAACACTTTCAGTACCACTGCAGCCTGACCTTTTGCCAATATGGGCGCAAAAATATAGGTTAATATACTGGCAAGTCCACCTACTACAATTACATAGATAAGCGCCCCATAAAACAACTTTTGTGCATTTTTATATTGATTCAATGCAAGTTTTTGGGAAATCACCTTTGCAATTGCCGACGGTATACTGTAGGAAGATATCAGTAAAATAATGGTATACATATTGTATGCCGTACTGTAATATCCCGCTCCTAAGTCACCGATAATGGCATTTAGGGGACTTTTGTATAATAACCCTATAATACGGACAATGATGCCGGCCAGCGCTAAAATTCCGGCCTGCATCACAAATCCACCTTTTATTTTATTAACGTTTCCGTGTTTAGACACTGTTTCATTTTGTCTATCTGACATATTCTGTCCACCAATCTAAAACTTCTTTTCTTTAGCCGATTAACCAGTCATACATTTCCTGATATTTCTTTGCTGAAATATGCCAAGAGAAATCCGCTGCCATAGCTCTGTCAACAATCTTGTACCACTCATCTTTTCTGTCATAGTAAATATGCTCAGCGTAACGAATGGTTGCAAGCATCTCATGGGCATTGTAATTGCTAAAGCTAAAGCCTGTACCTGTGCCTTCAAATTCGTTGTATGGCTGTACCGTATCGATAAGACCACCTGTTTCACGAACAACAGGAACCGTACCATATCTAAGTGCCATCAACTGACTGAGTCCACATGGCTCGAATAAAGAAGGCATTAAGAACACATCACTGGCTGCATAAATCTTGTGGGACATTTCTTCTGAATAATAAATCTGTGCCGATACTTTGTTACCGTATTTCCAGTCAAAGTGTCTTAACATATTTTCAAAACGTTCTTCTCCCGTACCAAGAACAACAATCTGTACATCATCCTGACAAAGTTCATCCATAATGTAGGCAACTAAATCAAGCCCCTTCTGCTCTGACAATCTGGTAACCATACCAATCATCATTTTATTGTCATCCTGTTCAAGACCAAGCTGTTTCTGCAACTCTCTCTTATTCTTAAGTTTTTCTTCCCGATAATTGTATGCGTTATATTTCTGATAAATATATCCATCTGTATCCGGGTTGAATTCATCATAATCAATACCATTTAAAATACCACGAAGGTCATTATTTCTGGCACGAAGCAAGCCGTCAAGCCCTTCTCCGTAGTGCACTTCCTGAATTTCCTTCGCATACTGCGGACTTACGGTTGTAATCGCATCTGTGTATACAAGACCGCCCTTTAATAAGTTGGCTTCGCCGTATGATTCCAGTTTGTCCGGCGTGAAAATCCAGTCGCTTAAGCCGGACAAATGTCTGACAAAGCCCTGATCCCACCATCTCCCCTGGAATTTCAGGTTATGAATTGTCATAACCGACTTCATTCCTTGGAAAAATTCGGAACTACTGAAATTCTCTTTTAAATAAACAGGAATAAGACCTGTCTGCCAGTCATGGCAATGAATTAAATCCGGTTTAAATCCGATAACCGGCAAACTGGAAAGCACTGCTTTTGAGAAGAAAATAAATTTTTCCACATCCACAAGCACTTCACTGCTATATGGTCCCCAGCCTGTAAAATACTCTTCATTATCAATAAAATAATAGTGTATACCATCTACGTATGCTTCCAAAATACCTACATACACACTTCTCCATGCAAAATCCATATAAAAATGTGTCACATACTGCATTTTGTCCTTCATTTCCTGTTTCATACAAGAATATTTCGGTAGCATAACACGCACATCGAAATGCTCTTTATCAATACATTTAGGTAAAGAACCTACAACATCAGCCAATCCACCTGTTTTAATAAAAGGTACGCCTTCTGAAGCAGCAAATAGAATATTTTTCATCTTAACCTCCATAAACTTTGTCACCAATTAAGTTGTAACTCATATAGATTAATTATACATCATATGCCCCCGGAATTAAAGTAAAAAATATTTTCTGTCCCATATTCTCATTTCTTACAAGCTTTTATATCTAAGTCTGATTTTATCAGCAATCAGGGCAATAAATTCCGAGTTGGTCGGTTTCCCTTTTCCGGTATTGATTGTATAACCAAAAAGTCCGTCCAAAGTCTCCATTCTCCCCCTTGACCATGCTACTTCTATTGCATGTCTGATCGCTCTTTCCACTCTGCTTGGTGTGGTCTGGAAATTATCCGCAATCGTCGGATATAAAACCTTTGTTATGGAATTTAACATCTCCACATCTTCCACACACATCATAATCGCTTCTCTTAAATAATGGTATCCTTTGATATGCGCCGGAACACCAATTTCATGTATCATCTCTGTTACGTCTTTTTCCAAGTTCTTTTCTTCATTATTTCTGTCATTTGTCTGTACCGACATTGTACACGGCTTGATTTCCGACTGATTCTGTGGTACGTGAATCATAATCTGGAACTCCTTATTGGTATTAATCAGTTCCTCTAAAATTTCATATACTTTTTTGTTATCTTTTGTGGCAGTCAGATTTATATCTTCCATTTTTCATCCTCCTATCACTATAAAAACTACAATTGATTATAAAGAATGACAAAATCTGATTCAACACTTAACTATCGTTAAAATACTCCATTATTTGACAAATCCTCTTCTTGACAAAAGTGTAAACTCTATCTAGACTTTATTTAATGAAAAAACTTATATTCCGGGAGAAAAAACAATGGCAATTGACAAAGTTAAAGAATATTTCAGACAATACAATATGGACGATAAAATTCAGGAATTTGAGGTTTCCAGTGCCACCGTGGAACTGGCAGCCCAGGCTCTTGGATGTGAGGGTAAAAGAATTGCAAAATCTTTGTCGTTTTTAGTAGATGATAAAGCCATTTTGGTTGTAGCTGCAGGTGATGCAAAAATTGACAATCCAAAATACAAAGCGACTTTTTCATGCAAAGCAAAAATGCTCTCTTATGAACAGGTTGAAGAATATATAGGACATGCTGTTGGCGGCGTTTGTCCATTTGCTATTCCGGATAGCGTAACCGTGTATCTGGACGAATCCTTAAAGAGATTTGAAACCGTGTTTCCTGCCTGTGGCAGCAGTAATTCCGCCATTGAATTAACCATACCCGAACTTGAAAAATACTCCAACTGCCAAGGCTGGATTGACGTTTGTAAAGATTGGGCATAACGAAAGGTACTTTTATGAAAAAGGGTCACACAGGCATCTTACCTATGTGACCTTTCTTATTCTGAAACATTCTTATAAAACCTTACTTCCGTTTACAAAAAGTGTGAACTTCGCATTCAGCATTTCTGCCGCCGCCCTGGACATCAACATACGTCCAAGAAAAATATCAAAGTATTCATACATTGTACAAATGCTCTCATCTACTTCGATTTCCAATGTAATTTTTCTTGTTTCCGGATCAATATTCAGTCGATTGTTTGTTACGGCATAGTTCACTCTGTCGTGAATATCAAAATTTTGTTCCTGAGGGCGAACCCGGTTTCTTCGTACATCGGTTTTATCTGCAATAATCAGTGCCGCAGATACCGCATCCCTGGCACCGCCTGTTGACTCATCGTGATGTCCGATTGCCGAAACAATAAGCACCCTGTCATCCAGTGGCAAATCCGTATTTCTAAGAATGGTTTCTGCAAGAAGTGCTCCGTATTCCGCATGATTTTTTCTGTTAACCGCATTTCCGATATCATGCATAAAGCCTGCAATTTTCGCCAGTTCCTTTTCATGTTCCGAATACCCTAAAACATCCAAAATATATGCTGCTCTTTCTGCCACCAATGTGGTGTGCGCTGCGGAATGGTCTGTATATCCTAACACTTCCAGATTTTTATCTGCCTTTCTGAGATAGGCTAATATTTCTTCATTCTTCTTTATTTGTTCAAAACTAATCATAGGATTGTTTCCTTTCTGCTCTTTCAAACGATTGCCATCACTATATATATTTCACACTTTTTATCTATGTATATACTATCATAGTTTGCACTTTTACTAAAATAAAATTTATATAAATTTTATAAAACATACTGTCAAAAGTATGCTATACTATTTTTAAAGATAAAAAAGAAAGGCGTTTGATGTAATTGTTATTTAATCGTTCAAAGTTCAAAGAAAAGCTTACGGAGACGCTGAAAGCGGTTCTTCCGATTCTCGCGATTGTATTACTTCTGTGTTTTACAATTGCTCCCATTCCACCCAGTATTTTAATGACATTTTTAATCGGTGCAATCCTATTGATTATCGGTATGTTATTTTTTAACGTTGGCGTGGAAATATCCATGACTCCCATTGGCGAGCGTGTAGGTAGTGTTATGACACGTTCCAAAAATGTATTTATCATCATATTGATGAGTTTCGTAATGGGATTTATTATTACCATTTCAGAGCCGGATTTACAGGTTCTTGCCGAACAGGTACCGTCCATTCCGAATCTGGTATTAATTTTAGCAGTAGCTATTGGTGTTGGTCTCTTTTTGGTTATTGCACTGCTACGTATGTTATTTGGAATACCGCTATCGTATTTATTGGTATTCTTCTACGGAATCATTTTTATTTTAACCTTTTTTGTACCGGGAGACTTTTTATCCGTAGCATTTGACTCCGGTGGTGTAACAACAGGTCCTATGACGGTTCCGTTTATTATGTCATTCGGTATCGGTATTGCCGGAATCCGAAGCGATAAACATGCGGAAGACGACAGTTTCGGTCTGGTTTCGCTTTGTTCCATCGGTCCTATTTTATCCGTATTGATTTTGGGTATGATTTTTAATCCGGAATCTGCCGAGCAGGTTTCTGACTCCATTCCGATTATTGATAATACAGTGGATTTATGGAAATTATTTGCAGTAGAATTTCCGACATACATAGAAGAAATTGCAATTTCAATTTTACCGATTGTTGTATTCTTTGGAATCTTCCAGTTAATTTCAAGAGATATAAACAAACACACATTAATCAGAATTTGTATCGGTCTTGTGTATACTTATGTAGGTCTTGTACTGTTTTTAACAGGTGTAAACGTTGGCTTTATGCCGGCAGGTAATTATCTTGGACAAACACTTGCAAGCCTGCCATACGCGTGGATTTTGGTGCCAATTGGTATGATTATCGGTTACTTCATTGTTAAAGCTGAACCTGCTGTTTTCGTTCTCACAAAACAGGTTGAGGAAATGACTTCAGGTGCAATTTCAGCAAAAGCCATGGGAACCAGTTTATCTTTGGGTGTGGCTGCTTCCGTAGGTCTTGCAATGATTCGTGTATTGACAGGAATTAACATTCTTTGGTTTTTAGTTCCGGGATATGCAATTGCACTTATCCTTACATTTTTTGTACCGAAGTTATTTACAGCAATTGCGTTCGACTCCGGTGGTGTAGCCAGTGGTCCTATGACCGCAACTTTCCTTCTTCCACTTGCGATGGGTGCCTGTGGTGCTCTTGGTGGAAATATTATCACAGATGCTTTCGGCATTGTAGCTATGGTAGCTATGACTCCGCTTATTACAATTCAGATTATGGGACTTATCTTCAAAATCAAAGAACATAGGCTCCACAAAGAGGTTGCAAATCAGACACCTCTTGCTGTCGCAGATACACTTGGCGATATGGAAATCATCGAATTGTAAATTTATATTTGAGTATTAACTACTATTTAGAAATGAGGAAAATATGGGAAGTTTATATTTAATGACCACGATTGTGGATAGAAAAATTGCGAACAAATATGTTGATTTATATAAAGAAAATGACTTAAATGTAATGTTTTTAACACTTGGCCTTGGAACGGCCTCCAATGATATTTTGGATTACTTAGGTCTTGATAATCCGGAAAAAGCCGTTGCCTTTTCCGTTCTCCAGGAAGATTCCTGGTTAGAAATCAAAAAGCAATTGCAAAAGAAATTACAAATTGACGCTCCAGGAGGCGGAATCGCTTTTATTATTCCGCTTAGCAGTATAGGCGGAAAAAAAGCTTTAAATTTTTTACTGGAAAATGAGGATTATCAAAAACAGGAGGAATCAAACTTGAAGAATACAACTCACGATTTAATTATGGTTATTGCAGAACAGGGATATACAAATTTAATTATGGATGCTGCCAGAGCTGCAGGTGCCCATGGCGGAACCGTCATCCACGCCAAAGGTACCGGTATGGAAGCCGCTGAAAAGTTTATGGGCGTCTCTCTTGCCGCTGAAAAAGAAATTGTATTTATCGTTGCAAAAACAGAAGAAAAAAATGAAATTATGCAGGCAATTATGCAAGAAGCCGGTCTTGAGAGCAAGGCCAAAGCAATTACCTTCTCTCTCCCTGTTACAGATACTGCCGGTCTTAGATTAGTAGAAGATTAATTCAAATAACAAATAATAAAAAGATGATAGACTCATAGAATCTATCATCTTTTTTTATTTACAAAAGTATTCAATTGCTTTTGCCACAAATTCAGCAGTCCCCTTACCACTTACATTATCTATATTTTCTGTAATACTTCCGCCACCGGAATACATTCTGCCAAGTGATTTCAAAATCCCGTTTGTACAGGTATAAAAATTATCACTGATATAGTCACGCAATTTTTTTACTTGTGCCTGCACTATATCTGATGCAACATCCTCTCCTGTCATTTGGCCGAATTCCACAAACAACTGCATCATCTCATTACCAAGATTTTGCACTTCTTCATCGGATTTATCCTTCATTTTTTCTTCGTATTCTTTATAACTTTCCGTATTACCATATGCGGCCTTTGCCTGCATCGCGTATTCATCAATTTTACTTGTATCAAATGCCGAAAAATCCATATACCTCACTCCTATTGCTTTTATTCCACGCGCAAAATCAATCAAATTTTCAAGATGCTCCTTTTTTAAGGTAAGAAGCTCAATCTGTTGTTCCAACGCCCTGTTTCTGTCAAAATCGGAACTATTTAATATCTGTTTAATTTCTTTCAAAGGAAATCCAAGTTCACGGAATAATAAAATATATTGAAGTCTTTCCAGTGCCGTATCATCATACTGTCTGTATCCCGCTTCTGTAACAGTCGTCGGAGACAATAATCCGATGCTGTCATAATAGTGTAGTGTGCGCACACTTACTTTTGCTAATTTACTTACCTCATGAACTGTTTTCATATCATTTCCCTCCTCGTGTAATTATAGCATATAGTATAACGTTACGTGAGGGTCAAGAGAAATAGTTATTTTTCTGTGAATCATTTAGAAATGCGACTTGACAAAGAAAAATTATTAATATAGAATTTATGCAAAGAAGCGGGTTTCTGACCATTTGACATCTTGTCTAGAGTGGTTTGCACGCTTCTTTTTTTATGTTTTGGATATCATATAAATATAATTTATTATCAGCCGCATATCTGACAATCAGTACTGCCTGATATATGTTGTAATTTTCAATTTCTCCATTCTCATTAATTATTGGTAATGCAAATCTCGACCAATATAGATTATGTCTTTTGTATCCTCTACTTTAACAACTTCCCCGACATATTGTAATAGATATTTTTCAACCTCCTTCCACGAAATTGTTCTCTTACCCCAAAAAATAATTTGTGGTAAAACAACAATTTTTCTCCCCTCCTCATCTTCAATTGTTAATACATTATTCAATTACACTCCTCCTTAATCAATATTTTTATTCTTGGAAATATTGCCTGAACCATAGGCTCTTCATAAGATAAATAGAAAAAAGACATACAACACAGAATTTGTTGTATGCCTTATAATAACATTATCATTTCCAGTTATCAACACTATTTTTCATAATACACAAGCGTCAATTTATCGTTAATTTTATCTGTCTTTCCAGTCGATACATAGCCCATTTTTTCGTACAAGGCGCAATTTCTTTTTTCCTGTAAAATAGTATCTAACGACCAGTGTTTACTGCCATGAATCTTTTCAGCTTCGATAATCGCCTTTTGTGCGTATCCTTTATTTCTATACTCCGGCAAAATAAAAAGTGGCGAAATCCGTTTGCGAATATTCTCTTTTTTATCATCTATGATTCTGATTGCGCCAACAAGTTTTTCTCCAGCCATAATTTTGTAAAAATATGTATTTGACTGATTTATGCGCCAAATCATTTTCTCCACAGGTTCCGTCGCCGGACTGGTATCGGTATCTTGATATTTCTCATACAGCGACATAAAGGAAACAACCTGCATTTTCCATAAAACTTCGGCCTTCACAAGTGCCAGACCTTCCTCTTCATCACCGAGAATAATCAATCGTTCGCCGCTATTCAGTTTCATAACCTCTCTTGCCATTTTAGGAATTACAATTTGTCCCTTTTCATTCATAGTTACCGTTCCGAATATATGCTTCCCGCTGGGTCCCGGTGTTATAGCCGGCACTCCAACAGGTGGTTCAAAGTTCAAAAGAGAATCCACAGTCACACCATAAAGTTTGGCTAAAATTGCACATCTTTCCACATCCGGAATGGTTACTCCCTCTTGTGTCAAGTAGTTGACAACATTTTCTTAAACTTTTTCTTTCCTTCCA
>CAZMND010000041.1:0-18183 GCA_964567585.1 uncultured Lachnospiraceae bacterium | reverse complement strand
AGCATTCGGCTGTTAACCGAAGTGTCGTAGGTTCAAGTCCTACTTGGGGAGTTAGGCGAAAGCCAAAAGAGAATAACGGCTCCTTGGTCAAGCGGTTAAGACATCGCCCTTTCACGGCGGTAACACGGGTTCGATTCCCGTAGGAGTCATATGGCGACATAGCCAAGTGGTAAGGCACGGGTCTGCAACACCCTTATCATCGGTTCAAATCCGATTGTCGCCTCTAGAAAAAGAGATTCAGAGATGAGTCTCTTTTTTCTTTTTCTAAAAAATTAGAAAATGCTTGCTTGTGACGTTGCGTAATATAGTAATATTGCGGCGTAAGGAGGTTTGAACTATGTCTAAATACACCACAGGAGAAATGGCAAAACTGTGTGACGTATCGGTTAGAACAGTACAATATTATGATACGCGAAAAATTTTGGTGCCCAGTGAATTAAGCGAGGGTGGACGCAGACTTTATTCAGAAGATGATTTACGCAAGCTTAAAATAATATGTTTTTTGAGAAGTGTAGATGTGCCAATTAACAGTATTGCAGAATTGTTTGAAGAAGAAAACCCGGAAAAAGTTATTGCCATTCTTCTGGAACAGCAAAAGAAGGAATTGACAGATGAACTTAATGAGCGGCAGGAAAAAATACGTGTTTTGGAACGTATGGAACGCGAATTGAAGGTAATGGAACACTTTTCTATAGAATCTATTAATGACATAGCGCATATTATGAAAAATTTAAAAAAACTAAGAAGAACCAGAGCAACCATATTGGGCGTGGGATTAGTTATGGAATTCATTGAATGGGCAACTCTAATTTTATGGATTGCCAAAGGAATTTGGATTCCATTTGTAGTGGGACTGCCTATTGTTATAGGTATGGGAGTTTGGATTACAAAGTATTATTTTAACAAGGTAGTGTATATTTGTCCGGAGTGTCATACGGTATTTAAACCGAATTTCAAAGAGGCATTTTGGGCCAGACATACACCGACTACCAGAAAACTTACCTGCACAAAATGTGGTCACAAGGGTTTTTGTGTAGAAACATGTGAAGAAGAAATGAAATAAAATAAAATAAGGAGATTTTGATATGAATGAAATCACAGAAATTTTACCATTTTTGATTCCGTTATTAATTGCGGAAATCGGCTTACTTGCCTATACATTTTATCATATTTTGACACATAAAACATATAAACGTGGGAACCGTACATTGTGGATTGTCATTGCCATTGTAGGAATGCAGTTTTGGGGACCGATTTTATACTTTGTGCTTGGAAAAGAGGATGCGTAATGGATATGCTTAAGATAACCAATCTGAAAAAAAGATTTGGCGATAAAGAAGTTTTAAAAGGGGTAAGTCTATCTGTACCGGAGCATAGTGTGTTTGGTTTTATTGGGAAAAACGGTGCCGGAAAAACGACTACTATGAAAACTGTATTGGGACTTTTACAGGCAGATGAGGGAGAAATTTATGTTGCAGGTAAAAAGGTGACTTATGGACAGACGAAGACAAACCGTTATATTGGATACCTTCCGGATGTCCCGGAATTTTATAACTATATGACACCCTATGAATATCTTACATTTTGTGGAGAAATGTTAGGTATGGAAAAAAACGAAATCAAAGAGCGTAGCAGGGAAATGCTTGAACTGGTGGGACTTGGAAACGAAAAGCATCGTATTAAAGGATTTTCGCGGGGGATGAAACAGAGGCTTGGAATTGCTCAGGCTCTTCTTGGAAGACCGAAATTATTGATTTGTGATGAACCGACATCGGCTCTTGATCCTGTTGGACGAAAAGAAATTCTGGATATTTTAATGGCGGCGAAAAAAGAGACAACCATTTTATTTTCAACGCACATTTTATCCGATGTGGAAAGAGTGTGTTCCGATGTTGCTTTTTTGAATGATGGGGTAATTGTGATTCAGGGTAAAATGTCGGAAATTAAGGAAATGAGTAAAACAAAGGATGTTTCATTGCAGTTTGAGCGTGAAGTGGATGCGAAACGGATTTTGGAGATGTTTGCAGAGTGTAACCAAGCGGATGAAGGCGGTATTGTTTTTAAAGGAAGCGATGACAGATTGTTTAAAGTGCTTAAATTTATCGGAGAAAATAAGATTCCTGTCACGAAAATAGAACGTATGGAACGGACGCTTGAATCGTTGTTTTTGGAGGTGACCGGAAGATGAAATCCTTGATTGCTTTTTTAAAAAAAGAATGGATCGACCTTGTACGTTCCGGAAGATTAATGATCTTGGTTATTATTTTTGTATTGCTGGGGATTATGAATCCGGCCATTGCGAAACTGACGCCGTGGATGATGGAAATGATGGCCCAGTCGCTGGAAGAGACGGGACTTGTTGTAACGGAAGTTACCGTGGATGCTATGACAAGTTGGACACAGTTTTTCAAAAATATACCGATTGGACTTATTGCATTTGTACTTCTTAGCAGTAATTTGTTTACAAAGGAATATGGTGCGGGGACATTGATTCTGGTTCTGACAAAAGGGCTGGCGAGATATAAAGTCATTGTGGCAAAACTGATAATATTGCTTTTAACATGGAGCGGTGGTTACTGGCTATGCTTTGGAATTACTTACGGATATAATGCATATTTCTGGAACAATAGTGTTGCGCATAATCTGATAGAGACGGTGGTGTTCTGGTGGATGCTTGGAATTTTTGCAGTTGCGCTTATGGTATTGTTTTCAGCAATCAGCCAAAATAACACGGGAGTGTTACTTGGAACGGGTGGAGTATTTATGGCTTTTTATTTATTGGGAATGATACCAAAACTGAAAGAATATATGCCAACAAATCTGATGAATACGGCAGGACTATTGGCAGGTGTGGAAGCAGTTCCGGATTATATGGCAGCGCTCATTATTACAATAGCTATATCGGTATTGTGTGTGGGAGTGAGTGTACCGATTTTAAACAAGAAAAAATTATAGTATTAATATAATCTTAAAGGCAGATTTAAAAAGAATCTGTCTTTTTATAATGAGTGTGATATAATTAATTATCTATGGGGAATTTGAGGAGGTGTAGGTAATGTTAGATGTGCTTGCAAAAATCGTACCATATTTGGAAACGACTACAATTTTTATATCGCTCTTTTTAATGCAAAGATATCTCTTATTAGAAAATGGAATGGAAGCGAAAAAACAAAGATGGTTTTATGTGATTAATTATGTCATTTCTATGCTTTTAACCACTTTCATACCTACTTTGGCACAGGCCTTTATGATATTTGTTTGTGGATTAAACAATTACCTAGTGCGTAAAGAGAAAAAGATGAAAGGATTCTTATTGATTATACCGACAATCGGTATTTTAAATGGACTGGTGGTTCCGTTTTTTTCATTGCCTTCGCTTTTCATAAAACCTATGGAGATGGGTGATGCGACTGAAATGGAAAGTGCGGATTGGTTTCTAATTTGGTCATTTGTTTTATATTTTATTGTACTTTGTTTGTTGCTGCTATTTTGGATAAAGGGTAAAAAATGGCGGAAACAATTTGCTCTGGAAATGAATAACCGCCAATTGGAAAAATGGGAATTGGGATTGACATGCATTATAGGTGTTTTGCTGATTTTATATTCAATGATAATTCCGGCTTCCGCTTTGGTGGAACAAACGGATAATGAACAGATTCAGTTGTTGTATCAGCAACTTCAATTAAATCAGCTGTTGATGTCCGTCATTTCCATAATTTTAAGTATAACAGTTATTATTATGGTTATGCAGGGAAACAAGCGTGCTTATTACTATGACAAGGCACTTGCAATGCAAGAGATGGAAATTGAGAAGCAGAGAGCAGAGGCGGCCAACGAGGCGAAGTCGAGTTTCTTGTCTACAATGTCTCATGAAATCAGAACTCCTATGAATGCTATTGTTGGTATGACGGATATTTTGCTGAGGGAAGAGCATTCACAACAGACCAGAGAGTATCTTAACAACATTAAGAGTTCAGGGAATGCCCTGCTTACGATTATCAACGATATCCTCGATTTTTCCAAAATTGAGTCGGGTAAGATGGAAATTATTGCTGACAGATATGAACCCATGTCAATGTTCCATGATTTATCCATGATCTTCTTTAATAGAATCGGCGATAAACAGGTTGAACTTTTATATGACATTGATCCGAAAATGCCACGTAAATTGTATGGTGATATGCAAAGAATCAGACAGGTTATTATTAATCTTATGAACAATGCCATTAAGTTTACGGATAAAGGTTTTGTGAAATTGACAGTGGAAATGAATTCACTGGATATGGAAAATGTAGAACTTATTTTTAAGATTCAAGATAGTGGTCAGGGAATAAAAGAAGAAGATATTGATAAGTTGTTTGGTTCTTTTTCGCAGGTAGATAAAATTAGAAATCATCACAAGGAAGGTAGTGGACTGGGTCTTGCTATCTGTAAGCAACTTGTAGAATTGATGAACGGAACCATCAGCGTGGAAAGTACATATGGTGTGGGAAGTACGTTTAGTTTCAAAATCCCACAGAGAATTGTGGATGCAAGAGAAGCCACAAAATTAAAAACTGACAAAGCAAGACAAAGTGTTATCGGAATAAAAGTCGATAGTGACCCGGCAAAGAATGAGGCTATGAAACTTGCTAAACAGTATCAGATAAAATGTGTTGATTTAAAGGTGACACCGGATTCAAAAGTGGATTTTGTGATTTTGGATACTGTAAAGCCGCTTTCGGATGACGAACGTAAACAGATAGAACAAACAGGCGGTACTTTATGCATTTTACAGAATCCGATGAAGGAAAATGCGTATATAAAAAATGTAATGGTCATCACAAAACCGTTATACAGCTTGAATTTTAGCCAACTTTTGAACCGCGAAGAAATGACAGTTCGGACTGTAGAAGCAGAGCAAATTTATTTTACAGCTCCTGATGCTAATATTTTACTGGTAGATGACAATGAGATGAATTTGAAGGTAGCCAAAGGTCTTTTGGAACCGTTCAAAATGCGTATGGATGTTGCGAAGAATGGTAAAGAGGCAATTCAGAAGGTTTTGGCGAAGAAGTATCATATTGTTTTTATGGACCATATGATGCCGGTTATGGATGGTGTTGAAGCGACAAAAGCTATTCGAAAATTACAGGGAAGTGACTTTAAGGACCTTCCGATAGTGGCTCTTTCGGCAAATGCTACTGCAGAAGCAAAGGAAATGTTCATAAAAGAACAGATGAGTGATTTTGTGGCAAAGCCAATCCGAATGAAGGATATGACAGAATGTCTTTTAAGATGGTTGCCACAAGAGATTGTGAAATATGAAGAGGCAACGGCCTATGTAACTAAGCAGGTCAAAGATGATGCTGTGGAAACGATGGATATCGGTTTACCGGCTATCGAAGGCTTAGATGTGGCAGAAGGTATCAAAAACTGTGGTTCCGAAGAATTGTTTATGAGTCTTCTTGGCGATTTTTATAAGCTTATTGATTCAAAGAGCAATAAGGTGGAAGAATGCCTGAAAGAGGGGCTGATTCGTGATTATACAATTGAAGTGCATGCTTTAAAAAGTATGGCAAGAATGATAGGTGCACTGGAGTTGTCTGAGCAGTTTTATCAGATGGAACAGCTTGGAAATGCCGGAGAAACCGAAAAAATTGAAAAACGTACACCGGAAATCCTTGCATGGTACAGAAGCTATAAAGAACTTTTAAAAGACCACGTTGTGGCGGAGGAAGAGAATAAAGTATGGGTGTCTTTCGAGGAAATGAAACAGACACTGGTGCGTCTTCATGATGCGATGGATAGCTTTGATTTAGATGAAGTTGACGCTTCTATGAAGGAAGTAGAAGGCTATGAATTCCCGGAAAATATGCACTCCATGGTAGAACAGCTTAGTATCTATGTAACGGATGTTGCAATGGAAGAGGTTCTGAAACTGACCGAAAAGATGTGCGAGATGCTTACAGAGGAAGCACAGAAAGAGCCGGCACATAAAGCACGCGTTATGATGATAGATGATGATATTATCAACATTAAAGCGGTAAAGAACATGCTGAAAAATGAGTTTGATGTTGTGGCAGTTCAATCCGGCAGGGAAGCTTTTGAAGTGCTGGAAACAAAAAAGCCGGACCTTATTTTGCTGGATGTTTATATGCCGGAGATGGATGGTCACGATGTAATCAAAGCCCTTAAGAATCATCCGGAATATATTGATATACCAGTTGTATTTTTAACATCCGATGTTGAGGAAAATACGGAAATACAAGGCTTTAGTGAGGGAGCAATAGATTTCCTTAGAAAACCTTTCAGAAAAGATGTGGCAATTCAGAGAATCCGCCGAATTTTGGAACTTTCTTATTTGCAAAAAAATCTGCAGCAGGAAGTGGAAAAACAGACCGAGGTTGCGGAAAACAGAAGGGAATCGGTGGAACGCTTATCATGGCAGATGGTACAGGCACTGGCAAATACCATCGACGCCAAGGACTCTTATACGAATGGTCATTCCACCCGTGTTGCCCAGTATTCCGTAATGCTTTCTAAAAAAATGGGCTATACAGGAGAAAAACTGGAACAGCTTCAATATGCAGCCATGCTTCATGATATTGGAAAGATTGGTGTTCCAAGGGAGATTATTAATAAGCCGTCGAAGCTTACGGATGAGGAATATGCGATTATTAAGACGCATCCTGCCATTGGTGAGAATATCTTAAAGGAAGTATCGGAAATTCCGGATATTGCCATTGGCGCAAGATGGCATCATGAACGTTATGATGGCCGCGGATATCCGGACGGACTTAAGGGTGAGGAAATACCGGAGCTGGCCAGAATTATCGGTGTGGCGGATGCTTATGATGCGATGACATCGAAACGTAGTTACAGAGATGTCCTGCCACAGGAAGTTGTAACGGGGGAATTGGAAAAAGGAAAGGCTACGCAGTTTGATCCTGAAATTGCCGATTTGATGATTGAACTTATCAAAGAGGATACGGAATACACAATGCACGAGTAGACGAAGAAAGGACATAACATATGCAGAATATATTAGTTGTAATGGAAAAAAACAGTTTTCTTCCAATGTCCATGATTGAACAGTTAAAGGAACTGGAATATAATCCGGTTTCGGCAGAACTGGATATACAGGAACTTTCCAAATTAAAAGAAACCTTCGAAGTTGTGTTATTGTTTATGGAAAGTGACGGGGAAGAAAAAACGAAAGAATTGGTTTATTTACGCGACAAAGCAGTGGAAGAAGACAACCCGATTTTTTATGTGGGTGAAGACACCGCTGTTATGCGTGAAATTTTACCGAAACATATTCTTCAGGAAGTTTTTGAGCGTCCCATCGATGTGAAAGCCTCTGCAAAGAAGATAGATGAATTTATCAGAGAACACGGAAAGCACATAAAAAAGAAAATTCTTGTAGTGGATGATTCGGGAATTATGCTTCGAAACATCAAGAGATGGCTGGAAGACAAATATCAGGTGATTCTGGCAAACTCAGGTGCGATGGCAATTAAATATCTTGCCACAAACCGTCCTGACCTTGTGCTTCTTGATTATGAAATGCCTGTAATTGACGGAAGTCAGGTGTTTGAAATGATTCGTACGGAAACCGAGTTTTGTGATATTCCGGTAATCTTTTTAACAGGAAAAAATGATAAAGAAAGTATTATGAAGGTTTTGGAATTGAAACCGGAGGGATACCTTCTTAAGAGTATGGAACCGCAGAAAATTATTCAGGAAATAGATAATTTTTTCGAAAAACAGAAATATACAACATAAAAAATGTGCCCGGAGTCATCTCTGGGCACACTTCATTCTACAACACCTTATGGTCATGTGCTAAGTCAAAATTCCTATCTAATGCATTCAGTAAGATATTCATTGTCAAATTGGCTTTCTTTGATATATCATTGTTCACAACCTTTGTTTCAGGAGTTAAAATATGGCTTGTTTCGCCTGAAGAAATTACAACCATATTTTTATCGTTTATGTAAGGACGGACAATCAAGGCAAGATATGTACCGATGACAATCACGGATTTATCGCCAAGGGCTGTCAATGTATCCGCAGAACAATCGGGAAGCATCAAAATATGTTCCTTCGGAAAAGCAGTGGTAATAAACTGTTGGTAAAGTTCATTTGCAAATTCATCCAAAATCAGATAGCAGTCGTCAGTCCCCAGTTCTTTTTGAGCCATTAAAATAAGTGATGGAAAATCGGAATATATCTGATAAAACAAATTATCCTCCACAATCATATCCACATTAATAACGGGAACCAAATAGTTTTCCGCAATAGCCTTGAATTGTTCGTGAGATAAATCAATGGCAATGATGGCATCGATATTCCGGTTAATGGGCAGATTATCTTCGACAGCTTTTACGGGCATAAACAGAACGTCATACTGCATACGATTCAAACGTTCAATGAGCATATTTACAAAAGAAGTAATTTCCAGATTGCGGCTGGGTGTATTGGAGTTTAAGTGATATGCGACCCCTATAATGTTGTTACGCCCTGTTGCCAGACTTTTCGCAGCGTGGCTTGGACGATAGTTTAAAAGATTGGCAATCTGTAATACTTTCTTTCTGGTCTGACTGCTGATTTTCTGGTCAGTACGGTTATTCATAATATAAGAAACTGTTGCAACGGAAACGCCGGCTTCTCTGGCCACGTCCTTTACGGTTACTTTCTTCTCCATTTTGCCTCCGCTTGCTGAAAAATTTTTTTACTTAATTTTTTGGAATGTTTCAATATAAAATGTAAGGTTTTTCAAGAAAAAATCCTTTGAAATTACTTAACAACTTAATTCTATTTTACAAACGAAAAATAAAAAGTCAACAACAATGTTGACATTCTAAAAATTCAGTGCTAACATTTACTTAACCGTTTAACTTAAACGATTAAGTAAAATCTATTTAACCTAAATAAGGAGGGTAACTTTATGAAAAAGAAAATGAAGAAAATTCTTTCATTTGCCGTAACTTTTATTATGTCAGCCATGATGCTTTTGGCTTGTGGGGCAGAAGAAGCAGCTGATATTACGGTGACATTTATGAACGGCGAAACAGAACTTGGTAAAGTGACTGCAAAGGCAGGAGAGGTGCTTAGCGATTATGCACAGTTTGAAGCGGTAGAGAATACTGAATTTTTAGGCTGGTATGAAACACCTACATTTTTGGAAACAAGTTTAAAAGATTTATCCACAGCAACTTTTGAAGCTGACACTGTTTTATACGGTAGCTTTAAAAATACAAAAGTGGCTGAAGATACACGTTTATGGTATGTGGTAGGTGCCGGTACAAGTACTGTTCTTGCAGACAGTAGCTGGGCAGGTGCTGTAGATGATGCGGTAAAAGAAGCTTGTCAGCTTAAAGCTACAGGTAATGCTACAAATGAATTTGCAATTACACTTGATTTATATGCAGGTGACCAGTTCCAGGTAATTCACGACTGGGGCTGGGACGGACAGAAAGGTTTTGGTTGTTTTACATCTATTGATGAAACTCAGATGGAAAACGGCGGCGGACTTGGTGGTTCTACATTAACAGCCAACGTAAACGTTATTATGGATGGTAACTATACAATCACATTGACAACAGATCCGGAAAAACCTGCTCAGGATACACTTTCTATTGTTCGTAACGGCGATGCAAGCGCAGCGGCAGTAAAAGAAGAAGTGGAAGAGCCGGCATATGTTGTAAATGAAAACACAAGTATTGTTGTAAAAGGAAGCTGGGTTTCTGACTGGTCTGAAAACAAGGATTTGGAAAGAGTAGACGGAACAAATACTTTCAAAATCACAATGGATTTAGATGCGGGAATTGAACTTTACTTTATGGTATGGGATTCAGGTAAAGACACAGGACTTGGTATGAATGGTTCTAACGTAGCGGATGATGGTTCAAGAGCCCTTTTGGAAGATGCATACAATGTAAAAGTTTTAGATGCAGGTACATACACATTTACAGTTGATGCAGATAAAATGGAAATTTCCGTTTCAAAATAAGGTGTAAAAAATAAGCTTGGAGAGAAAGATTATGAATAAGTATGCGATATGGCACATTGCGGATTCATCATATTGCTTTCCAATCTCAGAAAATGAAATGGTATTAAGACTTCGCACAGGCAAGAATGATATTGCCTGTGCCGAGGTCCTGTACGAAAGCAAGTATGTGATTGGAGAAACACAAAAACGCGCAGTAATGAAAAAGGCTTATACAGGAGAACTTTTTGATTTTTATGAAGTGAAGCTTGAGCTTTGCGACACGCGTCTTGCATATGTTTTTTATGTGAATGACGGCGAAAAAAATTACTATTTTTCGGAAGACGGAGTTACTGAAACTTACGACTTTACGGTTGGTTTTTACAATTTTTTCCAGTATCCCTATATCAACAAGGCTGACATAATGGAATGTGTGCCTTGGATGAAAACGGCGGTTTTTTATCAGATTTTTGTGGACAGATTTTGCAGGGGAGATATGGAAAAAGACACCTCCTATATTAACTGTGTGTGGGGAGATATTCCCTCGCCAAAAAGTTTTGCGGGAGGAGATTTAAAAGGAATTACAGGGAAACTTGATTATATTGCGGAGCTTGGATGTAATACGATTTATCTGACTCCGGTATTTAAGTCTATTTCGAATCACAAGTATGACATCAGTGATTATTACAAGGTGGATGAGCAGTTTGGAACCAATGAAGATTTAAAGGATCTGGTGGCAGTGGCTCACGCAAAAGGAATGAGGGTTGTTTTGGATGCGGTGTTTAATCATTGCAGTGATGAAACAAGTCAGTTTCAGGATGTCCTTAAAAAGGGACGTGATTCGGAATATTTTGACTGGTTTGTCATAGATGGTGACAAGGTCAGTGAAAAAAGAGATAACTACGAATGCTTTGCTGCTTGTACATATATGCCGAAGTGGAATACATCCAATGAGGAGGTACAGCAGTATTTAATAGATATAGGGACACATTATTTGGAAGAGTATGATATAGACGGCTGGAGACTGGATGTGTCCGATGAAGTCAGTCATGATTTTTGGAGAAGTTTCAGAAAGGCTGTGAGAGGAAAAAAGAAGGATGCGGTCATTATCGGTGAAAACTGGCACGATGCCAATACGTATTTGCGGGGCGATCAGTATGACAGCATTATGAATTATTCTTTTACAAAGCTTTGTTTGGATTATTTTGCCACAGGAACAAAAAATGCCAAAGAAGCAGGCTGGAAACTGAATGAAATTTTGATGCGGAATACAGATACTGTAAATAAGATGATGTTAAATCTTTTGGACAGTCATGATACGCACCGCTTTTTTAAGGAAGTGGGTAAGAGCAGAGATAAGCTGAAAGCAGCAATATGTCTTTTGTATTTTTTCCCGGGAGTGCCATGTGTTTTTTATGGAACGGAGATTTTGACGGAAGGCGGATATGACCCCGATTGCAGACGGTGTATGGACTGGTCTCAGGCAGATTCCGGGGGAGAATTTAAGGATGTTTACAGTCTTCTTAAAAATCTGGCGACGCTGAGAAGAGAATATGGTTTTTCTGACAGTCACGTATGGATTGGAGAAAAAGATGAAATGTTGGTTGTAGAACATACAACTGATGAGAATATTATCAGCTTATATATTAATTTGACGGATGATATAAAAGAGATACGAGGTGTAAAGGTTAGGTCGCAAGGTTATGTGATATGTCTAAACGAAGGAGTGGTAGATTATGAGTAAGTGGAAGAAAATTGCAGGTGTATTACTGACTACAGGATTATTAGCTGCAGTGTTCACAGGCTGTGGGGACAGTACATCGGCTTCTAAAGATGGAGAGACGATTGTGCTTCGGATTTTGGAAAACGATACAGCCAAAAAAGAAGGATATTTGCAGGAATTGTTAGATGCCTTTAATGAGGCCTATAAAGATAAAGGAATTCAGGCGGTAGATGCGGATATGGAGGAATATTCCAATCTGGCAGAAAACGGCCCTTATGGATATGGTCCTGATGTGATTTATCAAGCCAATGATAAACTGATGACTTATGCAGAAGATAAGCATATTTTGCCGATTGATATCGAGTCGCTGGATTGTTATGAATACACGCCGGATGAAGCGTGGGATGCTTTTCGCATTAACGTTGACGGACAGGTATATTGTTGTGGTATTCCGGTAAATATTCAGGAGCCAATGCTTTTTTACAGGGCGGACAAAATGCCGGAAAACTGGGCAACTGAGTGGGATGATGATAAGAATGGTACAGCTGACTTTTTTGAAAACTGGAATGATTTATATGCTTATTCCAAGTATTTAAGAGATACGGATACAAGTGCAAATAAGGACAGTCAGTATGGATTTATGACATCGTTTAACAATCTGTATTTGAATGGGGAATTTTTATTCTCATATGGCGCTTATGTGTTTGGAAAAAATGATGACGGAACGTTGAATACCGAAGATATCGGCTTTTCAGGCGGCGATTCCGTACATGGTCTGATGGCACTTAGGCAGATGGCGGCTCTTATGAATGAGGGTTGTATTGATGATACGATTACGATGAACCGTTATGAAAAGGTTGCAAATGGTACATATTTCTGTGCGGTTTCCACACCGGACACCTATAGTCTTTTTATAGAAAAACTGGCACTTCAGTACGAAAATGAAGGCCTTTCATCCGAAGATGCACTTGCAAAAGCCGAAGAAAATCTGATGATGGTGGAATTGCCGTATCTTATGCCGGCAGACGGCGATTTGTCCAAGGACAGTGCACAAATGAAGGATTCTGACTGGGTAGACACTATTGTAATGGGCGGTGTCAACGGTTATGGTATCAGCTCTTATACAAAGCACAAAGAAGCTTGTATGGAATTTGTAAATTTTGCAACAAGCTATGAAATGATAAAGACAAGAATGGATATCCTTGGAATTGCACCTACAAGACAGGATGTAGCGAAGGAATCCGGTGGCGTAACAGATATGATTTTTAGAAGTCTTTCGGAAGGAAGAATTTATCTTATGCCATCCGTAAAGGCAGTTGATCAGGTGTGGGTACCAAGCCAAACTTTGATGGGGGATATTGCAAAGGACCCATTCCGTGTGAACAACGGATACCTTGCAAAATATCCGACGATTAAGGAAATAGCTGATGCAATTGTGAAGGTGGATATTGATATTTATGATGCCATTTACACGTTGGCGGAATAGAGGTAAGAAAGAGGGAGTAAGTCGATGAATAAGAAACGAAATCTCTTAAAAGCAGGACTATCTGTAAAACTGTCTATGCTCATTATGGGGCTTGGACAGCTCATACAGAAACAGTGGATAAAGGGCATAATATATCTGGCTGTTTTGGGTGCGTACATAGGATATCTTGTGACGGGTGGAGTACAGGATGCTATCGGATTTTTCACTCTGGGCACGCAAAAGGCTGACCCTTGGCTTGGAACACCCGGTGATGATTCCATTATGATGCTTTTAAAGGGACTTTTATTTTACATTATTACAGGGGTAGTAATTGCCATACACATTGCCAATGTGAAGGATGCTTATGACTGTGAGGAAAAACTGAAGGCAGGAGTAAAATTACCGGGCTTTCTGAAATCGGTGGGCATTTTTGCAGATAAAAAGTTTTATATTCTGGCACTGGCAGTACCGATTGTGGGCGTGCTTGTGTTTAATGTTCTGCCGATTGTATTTATGATACTTATTTCTTTCACCAATTACGGTGGGGATATTGTACCGCCGGAACTGGTGGACTGGGTAGGCTTTGATAATTTTGCGAAGATATTATCCTTGTCTGAAATTAAGGATACTTTCCTGAAAATCTTGGCGTGGAACCTGGTGTGGGCCTTTTTGGCAACGTTCATCAACTATTTTGGTGGATTGGGTCTTGCACTGCTCCTCAATAAAAAATGTGTAAAGGGTAAAGCCTTTTGGCGTGCCTTCCCGATTCTGGCATATGCGGTTCCGGGATTTATAACCTTACTTGGATTTAAGTTTATGTTTTCCTACGGAGGACCAATCAATTATTACATAACAATGAATGGTGGAAATGCTATCGGATTTTTGGATATTGATGCCGGAATTTCGGCAAAAGTGATAGGTCTTTTGGTAAATGCGTGGATTACCATTCCGACGTCCATGCTTCTTGCGACGGGAATTTTGTCCAATATGAACACGGATTTATATGAGGCGGCAAGTATTGACGGGGCATCTAAGTGGAAGCAGTTTATTAAGATTACATTACCGTTTGTGATTTTCTCAACCACACCGGTTTTAATTACTAACTTTATCGGTAATTTCAACAATTTTGGTGTATTTTATTTTCTGCGCGGAGGATTGTATAACGACGGATATTTCCTTGCCAGCGATACGGATTTGCTCATTAACTGGCTTTACAATCTTTCCATTGATAACAGTTATTACGGTATCGGCGCCGCACTGAGCCTTATTATTTTTATTATTACCTCCATTTTCTCTTTGGCGGTATATGTACAAAGTGCAGCATATAAGAAGGAGGATACGTTCCGATGAAAAAGAAAAGCTTTCGTGTGAAAAATTTAATAGACTCCATCGGTACATATGTGCTTCTGATTGCGGTATGTTTTGTATTTTTCTTTCCGGTGTTGTGGCTTGTGATGGCATCCTTTTCTCAGAGCGGTTCCATCTATGATATTGAAGGATTTTTTCCGGATTCCTTTAGTATGGCAAGTTATACAAGACTGTTTACGGATACGACTATGTATGATTATCCGAACTGGCTGAAAAATACGTTATTTGTATCTGTTTGTTCCAGTGCGATTGGAACGGTTTTGGTGATCCTGACAGCGTACACAATAAGCAGATTTGAATTCAAAAGCAGAAAAATGCTGATGAAATCGGCGCTTATTTTAAATATGTTCCCGAGCTTTATGGGGATGACGGCGGTGTATCTGATTATGGTGAATTTTAATTTGATTAACCAGCTTTGGAGCCTGATTTTGATTTATGCAGCCGGAGCACCAATGGGATATCTGGTGCAAAAAGGTTATTTTGATACGATTTCCAATACAATTTATGAGGCGGCGAGAATTGACGGAGCAAGTAATATCCGAATATTCAAAGATATTACATTACCACTTTCCAAACCGATGATTGTATATACGGCTCTGACACAGTTTGCGTGGCCGTGGAGTGATTTCATCCTGCCCAATCTACTCCTTAAAAACAAGGATTTGTGGACAGTGGCAGTGGGACTGACTCATCTGGATGAAACCCAGTTTACAAGATTTGCTGCAGGTTCTGTATTTATTGCGGTGCCAATTGTTACTTTATATTTCCTTTTGTCGAAGTACCTGGTTGTAGGAGTTTCCCAAGGTGCAGTCAAGGAATAAACAAAGCGTATTATTTTCCGAAAAACACACATAGAAACACAACTAAAAGTCCTATCGGCCTCTCACGATAGGACTTTTAAGATTATCTTAAGGTTTTCACATCTTTTTTTTGGAAGGTGATTATGCTACAATTATTGGTATGAAAAAAGAGATGAAAAAACCAATGAATTTTATAAAAAAATTAGCGACTATATTACTTGTAACAGTAGGTGTTTTATGTTTTTTTTACACCTTCGCTATGTATTTTACAGGTTTTGGCGGGACGTTAAGTTTTGTGTGGCTGATACCGGCCATACTTGGCTTTTTGCTGGCAGGAATGCTGGCGGGAAAAATATCTTTAAGAAAGTGGCAGAAACGACTGATGATATATGTATTGATTCCGATAGTTTTAATATTTCTTGTGGTGGAAATGATTATTATAAGCGGATTTTTTGAAAAACCGAAGGAAGAGCCTGAATATATCATAGTTCTTGGAACAACTGTCTACGAGGAGGGCCCGTGTTATTTGCTCAGGCAACGTCTCAAAGAGGCTGTAAAGTGGGCGGATACCTATGAAGATGCAAGAATTATCGTAACAGGTGGTCAGGGAGAAACGGAGCCGTTTACGGAAGGGTCTGAGATGAAGCGCTATCTTATTGAAGAACTGGGAGTTTCACCGGATAGGATTCTTGTAGAAGAGGCCTCTGCCAATACTTATGAAAATATGAAATTTACAGGAGAAATTTTGGAGAAGGAAGATGCCAATTTTTCTTATGAAAAAACGCCGGTTTTAGTGGTAACCAATAATTTCCATATGTATAGGGCGATGCAGATAGCCCAAAAAGCAGGGTATGAAAATGTATCGGGTGCTCCGTCGGGAACGTATATTTATCTGTTTCCCCACTATATGGTAAGAGAGTTTTGTGCAATATTGAAAAACCTGGCACTGGGGAGGATGTAAATGAATACAGTAGAGCAGATTGTAGAAATCATTAAAAACAGTGATAATGTAGTTTTCTTTGGCGGCGCGGGTGTGTCTACGGAAAGCGGAATCCCGGATTTTCGAAGTGTGGACGGATTGTACAACCAAAAGTATGACTATCCGCCGGAGACAATTTTGAGCCATACCTTTTATCGAAGAAAAACATCTGAATTTTATCGCTTCTATAGGGACAAAATGATTTGTAAGGATGCAAAGCCAAATGTGATTCATAACGTTCTTGCGAAGCTGGAACAAGAGGGGAAAGTAAAGGCTGTTGTTACGCAAAATATTGATGGCCTCCATCAGCTTGCGGGCAGTAAAGAGGTGCTGGAGCTTCATGGCAGCGTTCATAGAAATTACTGTGAGGAGTGTGGCAGATTCTTTGATGCAGACTATATTATGGCTTCAAATGATGTGCCAAAATGCGATGCACCGGGCTGTAGGGGATTTGCAAAACCGGATGTGGTTTTATATGAAGAGGGCCTTGATGATGAAACCATAAGAAAATCAATTGAATACATCCAAAATGCGGATGTTTTGATTGTAGGAGGTACATCTCTGGCAGTTTATCCTGCGGCAGGACTGATTGATTATTATCGCGGAAACAAACTTATTTTAATTAATAAAAGTGCAACACCAAAGGATTCAGTGGCAGATTATATTTATCAGGGAAGCCTTGGCGACGTGTTTTCAAAACTGCAAAATGTTGTGGCGGAGGGAGTATGAAAATTGAAGTCGGAAACATTGTAAAATTAAAAAAACAGCATCCATGTGGCAGTAAAGAATGGGAAGTACTGCGCATCGGAGCTGATTTCAGGTTGAAATGTATGGGGTGTTCACATCAGGTAATGATGCCCAGAACGACTGTGGAAAAAAATGTAAAAGAAATTCTAGAAAAGTCTTGAAATCGCTGAAAAAATATGGTATCATTCAAGTTCGTGATATATTAAAAATTCCTTGCTCCTATCTGAAAATAGGGGCCAGAGACCAAAAGGAGGTAACTAGCATGAGCAAATACGAATTAGCAGTTGTTGTTAGTGCGAAAATCGAAGATGATGAAAGAGCTGCAGTAGTTGACAAATGTAAAGCACTCGTTGAAAGATTCGGCGGACAGATTACAAACGTTGACGAATGGGGCAAGAAAAAGTTAGCTTACGAAGTTCAGAAAATGAAAGAGGCTTACTACTACTTCATCCAGTTCGATGCTGAAACTACAGCACCGGCAGAAATCGAAAGCCGCATTCGCATTATGGACAACGTAATCAGATATTTATGCGTTAAACAGGAAGCATAATAAGGACAAGGTGAATCAAATGAACAAAGTTATACTTATGGGACGTTTGACAAGGGATCCGGAAGTAAGATATTCTGCCGGAGACAATGCTATGGCTATAGCAAGATTTTCCCTTGCCGTGGATCGAAGAAGAAGAGCAAATGGTGCGTCTGACGAACAGACAGCAGATTTTATCAATTGTGTGTCTTTCGGAAAACAGGCTGAATTTGCAGAAAAGTATCTTCGTAAGGGTACAAAACTTTTAGTTACAGGTCGTATTCAGACAGGTAGCTATACAAACAAAGATGGCGTAAAGGTGTACACAACAGATGTTGTTGTAGAAGAACAGGAATTTGCTGAAAGCAAAGGAAGTTCTGATAACAGTGGTTTTGCTTCTGCAGCACCAATGCCACAGTCAGCCGGTGATGGCTTTATGAATGTTCCTGATGGAATTGATGAAGAATTACCGTTTTAACTATTAACTAAATTTTAGATGGGAGGCTTTAACATGGCTTACAATAAACCAGCAGATAAGTCTGAATCTTCAATGAGAAGAAAAGGCGGAATGCGTAGAAGAAAAAAAGTTTGCGTATTCTGTG
>CAZMND010000040.1:4788-18371 GCA_964567585.1 uncultured Lachnospiraceae bacterium | reverse complement strand
GTTCGTTATGAGCCATATCTGACCCACTTGGCTAGTATACTATTTATTGGGATGGTTTGTCAACAGTTTTTTGGAAAAATCTTTAAAGTATATTAAGAAATAAAAATGCTATTTTTCTTGAATGAAAAGGAAATGTAGATATAATAGAAAATAACGGATAAAAGAAATGATAAGGAAGTAAAATTATGAGATTTATGGATATTATCAGTATCGGACTTGATTATCTCTGGCTGGGTGTGTTGGCAGCAATAGTGATAGGGATTATATTTACGGTCTGGTACTTTTTATACTTTAAGAAAAAGTATCCCGGTAAAAAACTTCACAAAGGAAAAATATTGTTGTGGGGGATTTTTTTCGTATATCTGGTAGTGGTGTTTGGTGCTACGATGTTAAGCCGAGGCAATTTCTATGGAAATACCAAAATATACCCACTGTTTTATTCTTACAAGGATGCCTGGAATGATTTTTCCATAACGGGGTGGAGAAATATTATTTTAAATATACTAATGTTTGTTCCACTCGGCTTTTTGATGCCGGTGCTTGTGAAATGGACAGATTCGTTCCTGAAGGTTTCAGGGATTGGTTTTGGGGTGACCTTGGTTATAGAGAGTAGCCAGCTTTTACTTAAACGCGGTGTTTTTGAACCGGATGACCTGCTGGGAAATACAGTGGGTACAATGATTGGTTTTGGTATGTATCGTCTGATTAAATATGTCGTATGCATAAAGAAGAAAAAAGAACACGATAAGATTGGACAAGTATTATGGATGCAAATACCTCTGGTTGTCACGATGATAGCTTTTGGGGGAATTTTTCTGATATATTACTTTCAGGAATTTGGAAACCTAAAAAGTACATATATTCTGAAACAGAAAAACATAGCAGTTACCGGGGAAAGTAATTTTGACAAAGATTCGGATACGGCGATTGTGTATAAGGCAGCAGTTTTGACCAAGGAAGATACAAAGGCTTTTGTAGGTAAACTCTTTTCAAAGCTTGGATACAGTATAGATGAGTCCAGAACGGACATTTATGAGCACACGGCTATTTATTATAGTAATGGAGAGGATGGAAACCGTTTCAATATTTGGATGGAATATGATGGTGGGGTTTTTACTTTCCGGGATTTTGATAAGCTGCATTATGGAGAACAGACGGTAGAAGAGAAAATGGATGCGACGGAAGAAGAAATTCGGGCAGCATTGGATGATATAGGGATTTTTGTACCGAAAGAGGCGGTTTTTAAGAATAAGGAAGACGGAAATTACAATTTTATGGCAGACAGGCTTGTAGATGAAAACAAGATTTATGACGGCTATATAGAATGTGTATATTATGAAGACGGGCAATTTGGTGAGATAAATTATCAGATGCTGACTTTGGAGGCTTATAAAACAGTTGAAATTATCTCGGAGGCCGAGGCACAGGCGCAAATAAAAGACGGGAAGTTTCATTATTGGAGACAAAATGACGGACTGTTAGAAATAGAGATAATCGGAGTGGAAAGAGGATATGAAATGGATACGAAAGGTTTTTATCAGCCGGTGTATTTGTTTGATGCGGTGGTAGATGATTTCAAAACCCAAATTACCATTCCGGCAATAAAATAGAGAACTTTTAAAATAGCACTTGACAAGTATAGTTGTCAGTGCTATTTTGTTTATTATAAAGATGTGACAAGAAAAGTTGTCAAAATGACAAAGAAACATTTCAAAAAGACATAAAAGTAGTCAGGAGGGATTTGTTTGCCGCTTAAGAACCGATTGAAAGAATATCGAGCCAGAATTAATGTGAATCAGCATGAAATGGGACAGTTAGTAAATGTTTCCAGACAAACCATAAGTCAGATTGAGAGAGGTGATTATTCCCCGTCCGTAACACTGGCTTTAAAGATAGCAAAAGTATTCAATGCTTCTGTAGAAGATATATTTGAATACGAGGAGGATAACAAGGAGGACTAATCTATGAATGAAGAAAAGCGAATAGAAAATAAAAAGGGAGACCGAAAGGCACTGAAAATATTTATACCATGTTTGATTGCATCCTTTTTTGTAGGATTCTTTCTCAGTACGTTTGGAAATTATATGGAGGGAAACCTGGCAGAGGTTATTGCAAGTGGTGTTGTTACTGTATTGACGTATGTTACACCATACGCTAATCTTGTTATCAATGTAACAGCTGTAATTGCTTCTGTAATTATTCTTGCAAATGTGAAAAAGAAGATTAAAGTATGGGACGGAGAAGATGAAGCGGAGTATGAGAAAATTGATGGCAGTATGTCAGTGGTTTTGACTTTGATTAATCTTGTATTTATTTTATCCTATTTCTTCTTTGCAGCAGGATTTGAATATTGTATTGAAACTGCTACTGCTATAGAGCTGGTTTGTTATTTTGCCGGATTTATTCTTGCATTGGCAGCAAATATGATTATCCAGTCAAAAGTTATAAATATGTACAAAGAATTGAATCCTGAAAAGCAGGGAAGCGTCTATGCAATGGATTTTAGTAAACAATGGGAGAAAAGCTGCGATGAAGCTGAGAAACTTTCGATTTACAAGGCTGCATTTGGGTCTTATAAATTTTGCAGTGGTTTCTATATTATTTTGTGGTTGTTATGTCTTTTAGGAAATCAAATTTGGCACTTTGGAATTATGCCGGCTACGATAGTGACGGTTATCTGGCTTGTACAGTATATATCTTATCAAGCATATGCGGCATATTATTCTAAAAATCCAAATAAAGTATAAAAAAGAGGGAGAGATGAAACATGAAAAAATTTTGGATTAACGTAGGAAAGGCAGCAGCGTATTTTGGTGCGTATTTTTGTTCGCAGTTTGCAATATCATTTGCAGTCAGCTTGGTGATATCGGTATTTGTCAGCATATCAATGATTCAACCGGATGGTTCCTTTGATATGGATGCATATATGAATAAAGCCAATGCAATTCTTGGTGAAGCAATGTATTACATACTGATTATAGCCGGACTTTTAACGTTGTTAATATTCTGGATTGTATCGAAAATCCGTAAGAAAAAATTCACTCAGTCAGCGTCACTTAACAAGTTAAAACCTGCCACAATAGCACCGATAGTTATTGGAGGTATTGCATTTAACTTTGCAATTTCTTATCTGATGAGTATTATTCCTTTTCCACAGAAATGGATAGATAGCTATGAGGCCAGCAGTAGTCAGGTTTTGGGTGGTGCCGGTATAGCAATGTGGATTTCAGTTGTAATTATGGCGCCGCTTATCGAGGAACTTACATTCCGTGGATTTGTTTACACCAGATTGAAACAGGGAATGGCAAAATGGATAGCAGTTATTGGAACATCGCTTTTGTTTGGCCTTGTGCACGGAACTATCATCTGGGCAATGTATACATTTGTGTTTAGTTTATGTCTGATTTACATTTTTGAAAGAACCAATTCATTGTGGGGATGTATTTTATTCCATATGGCATTTAATTTAGTAGGCGCAGTTATGAGTACGTGGCCGGAATTTGGTGAAAGTATAGATGGTCTTGCAGTAATGATTGGTTCGATTGTTGTGACGATTGCGGCAAGTGTTTGGTTTGTTTTAGTTACAAAGCGAAAAGAAAATAAATTAGTTGAAGAAGCCGAAGCGTAAAATATGAAAGGGAGTCCTTCGTTTGGAGGGGCTCCCTTTTTGTTTATGCTTTAGTGGTCAGTTTTTTCAAGTTTTCTAAAAATAACAAAGAAGATTGCTGATACAAAAACCATACCGCCAATCATATTTCCCACGGATACGTAAAATGTACTTTCAAGACAGGTTAATATGTTTAATGAGTCAATCTGCTCAGCACTTA
The DNA here is from genome assembly GCA_964567585.1 of uncultured Lachnospiraceae bacterium. Lineage (GTDB taxonomy): Bacteria > Bacillota > Clostridia > Lachnospirales > Lachnospiraceae > CALZKI01. The sequence continues at coordinate 14,544 of CAZMND010000040.1, read as the reverse complement.
GTCCGTAGGCTTCTTTTGCTACCTCGATATACTGCGGATTTAATTTTGCAAAAAGACCTGCAAGTAAGTAATACATATTTGCAACCGAGTGTTCAAAGCCACAAACTACAAAGGCCATAATTGTAAAGAAAATACCCCAGATTTTACCGGTCATATCGGTGGACATTGTCATAACAAGAATGGAACCACATACTAAAATATTACATAAAATCCCGCTTGCAAGAGCAGAAACCGGTGATAATGTAGCTTTGGTAAGCGCTGTATTAATTGTGTATGCACCAAGTAAACCGCCGGAGGTGTTCCAAAGTCCTGATGCAAAACAAAGGATAACAATAAACAGTGCACCGAGGAGATTTGCCATAAATACAACACCAAGGTTTTTAAACATATCGATGAGTTTTACTTTCTTGTCCATAACCGCCATAGAAATAAGGCAGTTACCTGTAAAAAGTTCAGCACCAAGGAAAATAACGAGCATCAGTCCTACAGGGAAGATGGCACCACCAAGTACTCTGGCAGGTCCTACGCTTTCCACGCTGTGCATTGCCATAGTGCCTGAATAAGCAGCGAAGGCAATAAACATACCGGCAAGAAAACCAAGCAACCATAGTGTGCGTTTTCTCTTTTTTACTTTTTTGATTCCATTTTGAATGGTTATATCAACTATTTTGGAAGGGGTGTAGAATGAATCCATAAAAATCGCTCCTTTCATTTTTTGATACAATCGTTCTACCAAAAAATAAGTTTATCATATAAGGGAGAGTCGACACAAGTATTTTATGGGGCGTATATTAAGAGATTTATGGAAGATAAAAAGGATGACAAAAATGTAAATTGGAATTATAATATTAAATAAGCATATATTTAACTAAAATATGTGGAAAAGAGAGGGTAAGATATGTACGAGGAAGATGAAATTGTAATAGAAAAAACCAAGGAAGAAACTGACAGGAAATGTCCTCAGTGTACGGGTACGATGGCATTTGATCCGAAATCAGGAGGATTGAAGTGTCCATATTGTGACTATGAGGAAGAAATTAAGCAGGAAGAGGAACTTCCGACAGAAGTGGAAGAACTTGATTTTTTCAAGGCGGAAGAAACGGCTAATTGTAACTGGGGTGTGGAAACCAAGACCGTTATCTGTAAGATGTGTGCCGGTGAAAGTGTTTATGACGCACTTCAGATAGCAGGCACATGCCCATACTGCGGTTCCAATCAGGTTATGGAAGAAAAGGGTAAAAATACCCTCGCACCGGGTGGTGTATGTACATTTAAGATTGATAAAAAGACTGCAGGTGAGAATTTTAATAAATGGCTGGGCAAGAGATTTTTCTGTCCTAAGATTGTTAAGGAAACAGCTGAGGCGGATAAATTTCAGGGGTTATATTTGCCATATTGGACATTTGATACTGATACTGTAACAGATTATACGGCACGTTATGGCAAGGACCGCCGTAGAAGAAAATCAGACGGTAATTATGAAACAGTAACTGACTGGCATCATACAAGTGGAAGGTACAGACAGTTCATTGATGATGAACTCGTGAATGCAAGTACACAGCATGACAGAAGCTTGATGGCAGGACTTGAACCATTTAACACAAAAGATAATGTGACGTATAAACCGGAATATATCGCGGGCTTTGCGTCTGAAAGATATGCCATTGGTTTAAAGGAAGGCTGGGAGAAAGCAAAAAGTTCTATTTACGGCAAACTTCGCAAAAATATCCGTAACAAGATTTTACGTGAAAAGAATGCTGACAGAGTAGATAATTTAAATACAAAGACAGTTTACAATAATATTACATATAAATATCTTTTATTGCCGATTTGGATTTCATCTTTCCGTTACGGTGATAAGACGTATCAGTTTATGGTAAACGGACAGACAGGTAAGGTTTCAGGACGTACACCAATCGATAAACTGAAGGTAGCATTGGTGGTTGGTGCAGGTATTCTTGCAGTGATTCTGTTCTACGTTATTTCTGAATTTTTATAAAATGCAAATATAGCGAAAAAAGAAACAGTGGACTTGGGAAAGAGTTCACTGTTTCTTTTTTGTTTATTGTGCAATAATCGTGTGAAATTGCTATATTAAAATTCCAGTACAACAAGGAGAAAACCATCCTTTACGGAGATACGCAAAGCTTCGCTTATGCTTTGATTACTGACCCCGAGGGGAAAAGCGTTTGTCAGCGTTGCATTTCCTAAAGGATATTTAGCACCCAAAATTGTGACACCGTCAGATTTATCAGATAGAGAAAAAACAGAAAAGGTACTGTGTATTGGTTGTGTCAAGGTTATGGACTCATTGTGTAGTAGGACAACCATTTCCTTTGTACCAATTAATGAGACGGAAACGCCTTTCTGTTTCATTGCGCAGAGTGTCTGTAAATTGGCAATACTGTGACTAAAACGGTCACCGCCTAATGCACCATATACTTCGAACTGGGTATAGCCGAGTTTTATGCCTTCCTCTATGGCAAGATGGGTGTCGGAATAATCTTTTTCGATAGGAAACTTTATAAAGCGTGTGTCACCTGCTTGGGGGTACGCTGTAGCAATATCAGAAAAAGATTGACTGACGGAGTCAAAATCGCCGGCGGCAATTTCAGGAACAATTCCGGCTTCCAATGCTTTTTCATATCCGGCATCCGCAGCAATAAAATAGTTATAATTCGATTTCTTTTTGGTAAGAAGATGTGTGTTTACATCTCCGGCACTGATGATACAACAAATTTCTTTCATCGTTTTTTCCTGCATTTCCGTGTTTTTATCAAGTATAGATTTTTGCTATCGGTTGTGTCAAGAAAAACACATATATAAACTTGTATTTATATAATTGTCAAGTAAAAAACTTTGTTTTATAATAAATGTATATGTATTTCCAAAATCTGGGGGTTAAATGTATGGAGGATTCTTATGAGAAAACGTTTTAAGGGCGTAAAATTATTATATGGCTTGCTTTTATGTGTGTTTTTGTGGGTTATAGCGGTGCCGATGGAAGCGTATGCGATGCCGATTTATGTTAAAACTTTAAGTGGTGATACTTATACTTTGGAGGTTGAACCAAATGATAGTATTAATTCCGTAAAGGATCAAGTTGAAGAACAGACCGGCGTTATGTCGGAAAAGCAGAACTTGATTTATGCAGGAAAACAATTAGAGAATGGAAAAACATTATCTGATTATAATATACAAAGAGAATCGACGTTACATCTTACTCTGGTGCCTGATGCAACATATACGGTTACGGGAAATGTTACTAATCTCAATTTTTCAGGCGCAGCGCAGGCGACAAACGGACAAGATTATGTAGCGACCATTTCCAATAATGGTGGTTGTCAGGTGCCTGGTTCAATTACCGTAACAGTCGGAGGTATACCGCTCGATGCGGGAAGTTCTACTTATTCATATACTGTGCAAAATGGAAAAATCACAATTAAAGGTGAGGCGATAACGGGAAACATTGTTATTTCGGCAGTGGCGACAGCACATCAGTGGAGCAAGGATAATGTAGTAGTTGTCGGACCATCTTGTACTGTGCAGGGAAGCCAGAGTAAATATTGCCAGGTGTGTGGTATGACAACAGGTGGTTCGGGTGTAGCGGCAACAGGACATAAATTTGTAAATTATGTATCAAACGGTGATGCTACTTGTTCAGAAGAGGGAACAAAAACCGCTACATGTAGCAATCCGGGATGTTCAGCAACTAAGACTATAGCTGATTCCGGCAGTAAACTCAGTCATACAGCTACCGGTAAACGCGTGGATGTAAAAATGGCAACATGTACCGAAGAAGGTTATACCGGTAATTTGGTGTGCAAATGTGGAGCAGTTGTTAAATATGGTGAAAAGATACCTGTAACAGATCACAATGAAATGATGACAGGTACTGTGAAACCAACATGTATCGTTGACGGATACACCGGTGATACGATATGTCGTTATTGTAATACAATGTTGGCTCAGGGAACGGTAATAGAAGCTTTGGACGACCATTCCTATGGCGAATGGAATACTGTTTTGGAAGCAACAGAGTTGAAAATAGGACGACGTGAAAGAGTTTGTTCTATGTGTGGTATCAAAGAGTCAGAGTTAATTCCGGCAGGAAAATGGGGCGGATATGCTTTGCCGGTGAGTATCGGCATTGGACTTACACTCAGTTTGGTAGCAACAGGCTTTTGTATTTATTTTGGTGTGAAGAAGATGAATTATAGTCCGAATCCGTTAGATAGTATGGCAGGAGAGGCGGCAGCAGAAACGGCTACGGCAGAAGTTGGTGCGGAGGCAATTGCCGTTGCTCCGGAAATTGGTGCGGAAGAAAATTTTAAAAAATCTGAAAAAAATGTTTGATGTATGAAAAATTTGTAATATAATAGAAAAGTATTTTTTATTGAATTCTATTTTTAATATAAAGGAGAAATCAAACGATGAAACAAGATATGATTGTTATTCTTGATTTGGGTAGTACTGAAAATACAGTAATTGCCCGCCAAATTCGTGATATGGGTGTATATAGTGAAATTCATCCGCATGATATTACTGTGGATGAGTTAAAGGCGCTCAATAACGTAAAAGGTATTATCTTAAATGGTGGTGAAAACCGTGTTGTTGACGGCGCGGCAGTAGACGTGTGTGATTGCATTTACGAAGCAGGATTTCCTGTAATGGCAATTGACCATCCTACAGCAAAATGCAGTGAAACATATGATGTAATCCCAGCAGAAGATGTAATAAAGAAATTTGTTTTCGATACATGTAAAGCAGAAGCTAACTGGAATATGAAAAACTTTATCGAAGACCAGATAGAATTGGTTCGTCGTCAGGTGGGGGATAAGAAAGTTTTACTTGCTCTTTCAGGCGGTGTTGATTCATCTGTTGTGGCAGCGTTACTTTTAAAAGCAATCGGACAGCAGCTTGTATGTGTTCATGTAAACCATGGCCTTATGAGAAAAAATGAATCTGAGAATGTAGTGGAAGTTTTCGGAAAACAGTTAAATGCGAACCTTATTTATGTGGATGCTACAGACCGTTTCCTTGGAAAATTGGAAGGTGTAGCTGATCCGGAAGAAAAGAGAAAAATCATCGGTGGTGAATTTATCCGCGTATTTGAAGAAGAAGCAAGAAAACTGGAAGGTATTGATTTCCTTGGTCAGGGTACAATTTATCCGGATATCATCGAAAGTGGTACAAAAACAGCGAAATGTGTTAAGTCTCATCACAACGTTGGTGGTTTGCCGGAGGACTTACAGTTTGAACTCGTTGAACCATTGGCGCAGCTTTTCAAAGATGAAGTTCGTGCATGTGGTGTAGAACTTGGTTTGCCTGCTGAAATGGTATACCGTCAGCCATTCCCGGGTCCGGGACTTGGTGTTCGTTGTCTTGGTGCAATCACGCGTGAACGTCTTGAAGCACTCCGCGAATCCGATGCAATCCTTCGCGAAGAATTTGCAAAAGCAGGTCTTGATAAGACAGTATGGCAGTATTTCACTGTGGTACCTGATTTCAAAGCGGTAGGTGTACGTGACAACGCAAGAAGTATGGGCTATATGGTAGTTATCCGTGCCGTAAATACTATCGACGCTATGACAGCAACTATCGAAAGAATCGACTACGATATCTTAGAGAAGATTGCTGACAGAATCACAGCCGAGGTTCCTAGCATTAATCGTGTTGTATACGAAATCACTAAGAAACCGGTTGCGACGATTGAGTTTGAATAAAAGTTTAAAAGCCGAAATCCCTTGTAAATACTGGGGAAATCGGCTTTTTCTTTTGCTCTGTGATACTAGATTGATACTAAAAACATTTTTGAAGTTTATCAGCCACCTCGTCACGCTTGTGTGGAAACAAGTGCGAATAAGTGTTTAGTGTGGTTTCTATTTTTTCATGTCCTAACCGGTCAGCTATGGCCAGAGGTGAGAATCCGAGTTCTATTAAAAGGCTTGCATGTGAGTGTCGTATATCGTGCAAGCGTATTTTTTTGACTTCTCCGTCCTTGGTGCCTCGTTTCATTTCGTGTTCAAAGAAATGCTTGGTATATGGGAATATGCGGTCGTGCTTGTGCAGTCCGTAGAGCTTCTCTGTGTAGGTTTTAAGTTCATCCACAAGGAAATCCGGCAAAGATATTACTCTGTTGCTCTTGGGCGTTTTAGGTGGTGTTACAACGTCTTTTGTATCTAACCGTTGATAGGACTTGTTAATAGTCATTTTACAGTCTTTAAAATCAATATCAGCATATTCTAAGGCAAGCAATTCTCCGATGCGTATACCAGTGTAATAGAGTACCAGGAATCCGGCTCTTGATTGCGGCTTGTCTGAAATCCTTTCAAGGAATTTCTTGAACTCTTCCGTTGTCCAGAACTGCATTTCTTCGGCATGGCTTTTGCCAATGCTCCCGGCTTTTCTGCATGGATTGTCACGTAGTCCGTAATATCTAACAGCATAATTCATAATTGCGGAGATCTGATTATTTATTGTGCGTAGGTATGTTTCAGAATATGGCTTGCCGTTTTCATCACGATATGCAATTAGTTCATTTTGCCATTTACGGATAATTGCCGGAGTTATGTCTGATACTGGTATCTTGCCAAAGTAGGGCAGTAGCTTTTGATTGATTACATACTGTTTTTGGGTGTAGGTATGTTCCCGGAGCCTGTGCTTCATGTCCTCGTTGTATATCTTTATGAAGTTTTCAAAGGTCATAGTCAAATCGGCTTGCTGTGTCTCTAGGAAGTTCCGCTCCCATTCCTTGGCATCACGTTGCAGCTTAAAACCACGTTTCAGCTTCTGCTTTTTGGTTCCAGTGTAGTCCACGTAATAAAACTTGCAATACCATGTATCGGTTTTTTCGTCTTTGTAAACTGGCATATATCCCATCCTTTCTGTTTTAGAGTATAAAAAATACACCTATACAAAACAGTTGCTTAAATGGTATAATATGCCTTGATGAGAGGGTATTATACGGCATCTGCTGTATAGTATCTATGCAAGCGGTTCCTGTTGGCGCAGGGACCGTTTTTGCCACTATAGAAAAGTTATTGAATATGTATTTAAAATAGTATTATATCTTATCTCTTTTACGATTTCTTGAAAAAACACAAATTTATTTTCATCTGTAAGATTTTTGGGATTCATTTCTTCTTTATCGAAAAACACTTCTTCTCCGGTATCAGCATTATAAAATTTAATTTCCGCATCATAACTTTTGTGTATTTCATCAATAATCGTATCAAATGCCAATAAAAATATTTTTTTGTATTTCTCATAATTTTCTGCTGTTATATCAATGATTATTTCACCAGGGACCTTACCTTTTGTTTCACTTCCAAAAGTAATATATGGTTCTGTATTTGAAAGTGGAGAAATATCCATTAAAACTGTAATGTCTACTTCTAAGGCCTTTGCAATTTTTTGTAAAGTTTCCTTTTTGGGATTGGCTTTTCCTGTTTCCCATTGCCCAATTTGTTGTTGAGATATTTTTCCAAGCCTATCTCCTAATTCTTTTTGAGTTAATCCTTTTTCTTTTCTAATGGTTCTAATTTTTTCTCCGACTGTCATAAATATCACCTCATACTAAATGTAACATAAAAAGGAAGAGGTTACAAGAAAAAACTTGTTTGTTGTATTGACACAAGAAAAAACTTGTTATATACTCAATGTAACACAAGAAAAAACTTGTGTCAAATTAATTTTAAAAGGCAGGTGATTAAATGAGAGTAAACCGCAAGAAATTAGTTTGTGCAATGATGGACGCAGACCTCAATACTAAGCAGCTTGCAGAAAAAGCAGGAGTATCTAGAGCAACAACCTGCAGTATTAAAAATGGTAAATCATGTAATTATGATACGGCCGTTAAACTTGCAGGTGCCTTAGGAATTGATGTAACAGAAATAATTGAACAATATGGAAAGGAGTGATTGCATGAGTAGACAAACTTACAATGCCGAAGAACTTGCAGAACTGTTGGGCGTGTCAGAATCCAAGGCATACCAATACATAAGGCAAATGAATGCGGAATTGACGAAACAAGGTATTTAACTGTTAGAGGTAAGATTCCCAAGTTATACGCAGACAAGCGGTTCTTTGGGGCTGTTACAAGTGCAGAGGGCTAAAGGATGCCTAGCAGAGAAGAATTATTGCAGAGCATTCACCCAGATATGAAACTGTACAAGTCTTTTTTCTTGAAGATATACGGTTATGAAATTACACAGCCGGGATTTGCAGAAACTGCTTTAAGAGCCTTGGAAGATGCTGGATGCGGTAAGGCAAAAAGCCATTATACGTCTATTGTAGAAGAGTATGAGCGTAAGCGAGACGAAGAATTGAAACCAGTAGCCAAATGGCTAAGAGAAAAAATTGACAGCGATTTTGAGAAGCGTGTCAAGGAATATGATAGAAAGCAAGGTGATGAAAAACGGAAACAGGAAATAACACAGAATTTGACCAGGAACGAATTAACCGAGCTGTGCAAGAGGTTATTGCAAGAAGGGATAATAACAAGCCCGGAGCAGTTTGTGACGGTTCTGGCAGAGCAAGAACAATAAATACACCGCATAAAATACAATCAATAACAGCTAAAGAACTCCTACAAGAGCATATTGCGCCACTTGAATATTTGGTTGATAAAATTATTCCGACAATAGGGCTTTCAATGCTTGGTGCTCCATCAAAGTACTATAAAAGCTATATGTGTATTGATATGGCCATTTGCATAGCTGAGGGTGTAAAATTTTTAGGATTTAACACTAAAAGAAGCGGTGTTCTATATATGGACTTAGAGAGTACAAAACGCAGACCGCAGGCAAGGCTAAAACAGATATTAAATGGTGCTGAATGCCCGGATAATTTGCATATTGTTACTTCTGAACAGAAAGTGGACAAGATTGGTGCAGGACTCGAGATTCAGCTTGAAAGCCAACTTTCAGAGTTTCCTGACATAGGATTTGTTATTATTGACGTTTTGAAGAAAGTACGACCAGAACAGAAGAGAGGGCAAGGAGACTATGACAGGGATTATGAGGATTTGGGAACTTTAAAGGAATTTGCAGATAGTCATAATATTTGTATTTTGGTTATTCACCATACCCGAAAAATGAAAGACCCGGATGATCCATTTAATGAACTTGCAGGTTCCTCTGGTGTAATGGGCGTACTTGATGCGGCATTAGTTATATCGAAGCAGAAGCGAGAGGACAAGGAAGCAAAGCTATACATAACAGGGAGAGATATGCCGGAGCAGGTGCTTGCTATTCAGTTCAATAAAGATATATTCAAGTGGGAAAATCTTGGAGATTCTGAAACAGTGGAACATAATAAGCGAGTAAATGAGTATAAAAGTCATAATATACGGAATGTGATTTTAAAACTTCTTGAACAGAATAATGGAACAGTGTCTATATCTGCAGGTGACATTATAAAAGCCAGTCAATGGATAGGTAGCGGAGTATATCAAATATATGACTCACCTCAGAAAGTAGGAATTGTTATTGCTGAATTGGTGCAGTTATTTTGTGATGTTGATGGTGTTATTGCATCAAAGAGTAAAGGGAAAAATTCTAATGTGTGGGATTTTGAAAAAATTCCTTTTATATAAAACACTATCCAAACTATCCAAACTATCCAACCAAGTGCCACAACCCCAGTGTTTATGCGGTGTTGAATGGGTGGATAGTTGAAAGATGGATATTTCGGATAGTATGGATATTTCGGATAGTATGGATATTTCGGATAGTATGGATATTTCGGATAGTA
>CAZMND010000040.1:0-4688 GCA_964567585.1 uncultured Lachnospiraceae bacterium | reverse complement strand
TGGATATATTTTTAGAAAGGATGATTAAATGAGTGATTTAGATAATGAAATTAATGAAGCACACCGTAAGGTAAAAGAAATTATGGAGTCAGGATATACCAGACAAGAAGCCATATTGCTTATACAAGCGGCGGCAATGTTGAAGTTGTCCAATTGTATTAGGTCCGACTATGACGGTAAGGATTATTTCCGTATTAGTGGACAAGTTTCAAACTATGAACAGTAAAATGCCCCATTTGATACCGCAAATATCAAACAGGGCAATGCATAGCCGGAGCTACACGAAAAAACCAATTACATAGTAGCACAAGTCCGGCGGAAAGGACAAGAGTTATGGAAGAATTTAGACAAGGAATTATTAAAATGATTAACGAGATAGAAGATATTAATATGTTGGAATATTTTCATGAGTTTATAAGATTGCAGATGGAAAGTGAGGAATAATAAGTATGGAACAGATGAAAAAAGAATTAGAGGAAATGATGCAGAAGATTTATTCTAACGAAAAGGCACTGAAATACTTGCACGGTTTTGTAAAGGCAATTATTTCTCGTTATAGAATATAAGGGGGGAAGAGTTATGGACTACAAAGCAGAGATTATTAAACTGGTTGATCAGATTGAGGGAACCTGGTTGTTGAAGATTGTTTATGAAGCTGTTGTGAATATTGTGAAGCCCTAAGTGTTGGATATAATATCCAGTGAGAAATCTGCTGAGTTGATTTATAATATTATCTATATTCTAAAGAAATGGAGATACGGATAATGAATAATGAGACTCAGCAGAATCAAGAAAATGAAGAGAGTGAATTGCAGTATTATAAGAGAATACTTCATACACAAATTGATGATATGAATGACCTAAATATTTTAAGGAGTATAGCATATTTTATATTCAAGATTTCTTTTAAAAGGAAAGATTGATATGAAGTGTACTTGTAAAGTGAGGTGATGCATGGTAATATGTCTGTGAAGATCAGAGTAAGCTATACAACGGCGCAGGAGCTTCAAGAAGTGCTTAAACATCTTAAGCCGATACTCAAGTCATGCAAGCCGGATAAAGGCAAAGATGGGGCGTATAAGAAAGCCTATGTTGAACTGAATATATAGTATAATATGGCTGTGATTTGTAGGAATATAAATTGCAGCCTTTTCCATAAATTAAGCGTTGATTTAGGCAAATGAAAGGTATATAGTAAGTTTAAGAACTAACAAAGCAATTTGAGTTTAGAATATTATAGAAAGGTGTGCTTCGTATGAGTGACTATATTTGCGATGATAGAATTGATGAAATTAAATTATCAGAAGATATAAAAAATATGACGGATGAAGAATTTGAAGCATTTTCTAAAAGAGCTAAAGAAAGTGATGAATTTCCGTCAAAATATTATTATTCATAAATATAAAGGCATCCTAAACAGGGTGCTTTTTTTATGTATACCCCGACATTTCGGACACACTAAAAGAGCCATTTTGACCGATTATGAACTATTCAAGGGGGCTTGATGGGATGGTGTAAAAACGTGTACACAAAACCGAGTGTATATAAATTGCGTGGTATACACGATTTTGGTATAATATAATTAAGCAAATAGAGAGAAAACAACCTAGGGGTTTTGCAACCAAAAAAATCAATCTGCATAAATCCTATAATTTGGCTCTAGGAAGTTTTCAAAAGTCCCCGGCGTAGGTTAGGTTGGGGCAAGAGTACCCCAGAGGTTTATCAGCCCCTTTGGAAGTCTTTTAAGGCGTGGGAATGGCATTCACTTATAGGCTAGTGGATGTTGTTGCCATGCCTTTTCTATTTGCCCTAAAATAGCCTACTACGGCGTAAAACTAGGAGAATATTATGGATAATAACAACATGAACACAGAAACAAACACAGCCACCCAGGCAAATAATAATGGGGAACAGGAAAAGACTTTCACTCAGGAGCAGGTCAATGCGATCGTGTCAGACAGATTGGCAAGAGACAGGCAGAAGCAGACCGAGGAAATGAGTAAAAAGGAAAAGGAACTTGCAGACCGTGAGTTTCGTTTAAACAGCCGTCAGAAATTGATTGACCGGGGATTGCCGGAAGATATGCTTGACGTGCTTAATTGTAGCAGTGAGGATGCCTTCAATAAGGCGTTGGATAAGTTAGAGGCCTTTATAAAGGAGCGCACGCCCGACCCGGTAAATGCTGAACTGGAGAAAAACAGGGCAAGGTTTACGGCTCCAATGAATAATGCTTCATTTGGTGGGATGCGTGAAGATCCAATTAAAAAGGCTATGAATTTGAACTAAAGGAGATTATGATTTATGGCTATTAATTTAACAACTACATTTCTTCCCTATGCGGATGAATTATTTGCAACAGAGAGTAAGAAGTCACTTCTTACCAACAACGATTTTGACTGGACAGGAGCGCACACCGTAAAGGTGTACAAGGTCGGTACCAGTGAAATGACCGATTATAACAGAAACCCTGTAGAGGGCTTTACCGGCAGTCGATACGGCATTATCAAGGATTTGGATGCAACCACAGAGGAATTTACCTTGAAGAAAGACCGTTCTTTCACTTTTGCCATTGATAAGCTGGATGAGGACGAGACGGCACAGCAGTTGTCAGCCGCTTCAGCTTTGGCAAGACAGCAGAGACAGGTGGTTATTCCCGAGGTAGATGCTTATACCTACGGTGTAATGGCAGATAACGCAGGTCACAAGCCCGAAGCGTTGGCACTGACAGAGGATAATATCTATACCGAAATTACCAATGCAAATACTGCACTGGATAATGCAGAGGTTCCCGAGACTGACAGACAACTTGTTGTTTCCCCGGATGTATATAACTTGATGAAGAGAAACAAGGATATTGTCATGGCGACTGATATTACTGCAGAGATGCGCTTAAAAGGCGTAATCGCTATGGTAGACGGAGCGCAGGTAATCAAGGTTCCTGCTACACGCTTACCCGAGAATTTCGGCTTTATGCTTGCTCATCCTGTGGCAACCGTAGCACCTACCAAGTTGGAAGATTACAAAATCCATCTTGACCCTCCCGGTATCAGCGGTTCTTTGATTGAGGGTAGAATTTGCTACGATGCATTCGTACTGGATAACAAGAAGAATGCTATCTACTACCAGGAGCAGACAGCGTAATAAGGTATTAACCGCAACGCACGGCGGCTAATATAGATTTCTCTTTTATTCTCCATAGAGGGATAGTAAGAAATGCCCCGGTGCTTAACTGTGCCGGGGTGTTTTGTTTAAAGGAAAGGCAGTACAACTTTGGAGATTGATTTATCTAGGTTTGAAAAACAGTGTCAAGATGCACAGTTTGCCCTTGACAGTATGGTTATGGCACATATGAAGCCATTTATGCCACATCAGACAGGAACCTTTATTAATGTGACTTCAGCGCAGAGTGCGGCACTTGCAGGAAGTGGTAGGGTAGTAGCCGCCGCACCGCCTATGGGTAGATTCTTGTATGAGGGTAAAAAGATGGTAGATGAAAAGACCGGCAGAGGTCCTTTTAATGTGGCACCAGAAGGAGAAACGCCTGTATGGAGATACCAAAAGGGCGCAAAACTTAAAACTACAGACCAGCCACTTAATTACGATAAGAGTCATAACCCGGAAGTTACTGATCACTGGTTTGATGAAGCCAAGAAAAGGCACGGTGATAATTGGGTAAAGGTTGTAAAAAGTATTGCCGGTGGTGGTACTTGATATGGGTGGATATGGTTCTGGTGGACTAAATAAAACGCACGGAAGAGTAGAAAACTACCGTTTTCAGAAGTTGGATAGTTTTGCATTTTATGAGTACTTAAATGGTGATAAATATCTGCATTACAAGACGGATGTAAAATACCCGATTGCTGGTAGTGGCATCATATACCATGTAAAGACCAAAACGGCAAGCCTTGACTATGACGGCTACCAATGCCCCCTAGGGCTTGCGAGAGTGCCTAATATAGACGGTATAACAATGCGTATGTATTTTTTATGCCCTGAGTGTGCAAGGCGTGTCAGATACCTCTATAAAAAAGATGGTGGTTATCAGTGCAGGAAGTGTGCTAAACTGAATTATGGATGCCAACAGAAAAGCGGCAGGGAAGAAATACTTCACAAGATGCGGAATATTGTGGAGAAGAAACTGGAGTATTCATGGTGGAAAGTTGACAATCCCGATACAATGATTTATGACTTGGTGTGCATACCTAAGCCGCCATATATGCGTTGGGAAAAGTACAACAGGCTCGTAAAGGAATATAATGAACTGCGTGAAGAATATTGGAGTTGTGAACTGAAAGACCTCTCCCGGTACTGTAATATAAGGGATTGGTTCTGATACTAAAATGATACTAGAAAAATGTGTAGACTATAAAAAATGCCTATTTTCTGCAATAGAAACAACGAAAAATCAAGGAAAAACGGTACATATAATCAGTGAAAAATAACACAGACTTGAGTTTGAATAGGAGAAAAACGCAGGAAATGCCCGAAAATACTGGATTTACGGGAGGCGTGGTTGCAGATTGGTTGCAAAAATGTGTTATCAATTTGTTATCAGAATGATTTGAATATATGTAATGTGAATGCCGCAGATTTCTCTGCGGCATTCTTTATATAAAAATCATAATGTGTCGTCTTTATCGTAGACAGGAATCACCATATTTTCCAACGCATTTCGCAGCTGTGGATTA
>CAZMND010000039.1:0-18542 GCA_964567585.1 uncultured Lachnospiraceae bacterium | reverse complement strand
ATCGTAGGTTGCAGCCAAAAAGTCTGCCTCCTCCATAAGCGCAAGTTTTGCCTGCTCCAACGCCTCTTCTTCCTGTCTCTTTATCTCTTCAAGACGTGCCTGTTCGACCTCTTCTTCTGTCATAACTGCTTCTTCATCTGTGTTTACAACAATACTGCCATCCATTATTTTAAATCCATTTACAACAATCAAAGCCACAATTATGGCTATCAGTGCCAATATCGACAATATGGAAGCAATAATTCTAAGCGTTTTGTATGATTTCCGTACCGTTAACTCTTCCATACTTTCCCTCCGTTTTCTTTCGTGTATGTTTCTATCATAATACTCATATTTTTAATAATCAATGACTTATTTTGTCTTATTTTTTTAATAATTTCTTAACATTCTTACCGATGTTCCGACAATGCTTTCCATCAAAAAACACTCTACATTTTTCCAATGTAAAGTGTTCTATAAATATCTGTCCGGCTTACCGAAAGTCTTGACAACCGTCATCCCGCTACCGGGTTCAAAAATAACGGTTCTCGGATATCTGTCACCGACTTCCATACCCAATATTTTAATTTTGTGTTTTTCAAGATACTCAACCGCAACCTGGATGTTTCGACTGGAAATATCTCTGGAAGGGGACACGCTCTGATACTGTATGATGTGCGCCGCTCCTGCCATTTTGGCTTCCATATATCTGCGATTAGCTCCCATTTTTTCCATTTCACGGAGCATAAGCTCCAACCCTAAATCCACATATTTCGGAAGCTGTTCAACCGGTATATCTTTTCGTATTAAAGTGGTCGGAAGCATAGCGTGCAAAAGTCCGCCGATTCCGGTTTTCGGATCTCTGATCGTAATACCGATACAAGATCCCAAGTCTCTTGTAATTAGCTTTTGATCACCTCTGGCAATCTTATAATCTGCCATTCTGACGGTAATCATGTTACTGTACTCGTCTTTAAAAATATCCATATAACCCCATTGTTACTCAATTCCATCAAAGAAATCGCAGAGATTGTTGAGACATTTGATAAACGCCTTCATTTCATCCTCGTTGAGGCCTTTTACAGCCGAACGAATCATTTTTTTATGGAAATCTCTATGATGGAAAAAAGCTTTTCTGCCCTTGTCTGTTAAAACAACCAAAACCACACGCTTATCGGTTTTACTGCGTTCTCTGACGATATAGCCCTTGTCTTCCAGACTGTTCATATTGGTTGTGAGCGTTCCCATAGTGACAGAAAGACTCTTTGCAACCGTAGACATACTTCTGGGTTCTTCGATGCCTATCGCCTCGATAATATGCATATCATTGTTGGTAATATCCTTAAATTCTTCCGTAATGATGGCTTTCTCTTCCCGAATCATTACCGTATTAAATAATTTAACCAACATCGAATTTAAAGCGTGATTTGTCTCTTTTTCCATAATTTTCTCCATATATTCTATATCTAATGAGGTAATTTGACAATATTTTTTTGTGAGATAAGTGACATATTTATTGCTAAAAGAACATCATCACGGAACGTGGTGATGTAAAATGGAAAAAGGATTATGGAAAAATTCATTTTTCCAATAATTGTTTTTGCATTCTTTTAGCAATATCTATATCATTCCATATTTTCCTACCAAATCATGACACAGGCTCCGTATGTAAGTCCTGCTCCAAAACCTGACAATACAACTTTATCTCCTCTTTTAAATGCACCGGCCCTGTTCAATTCATCTAAAAGAACCGGTATTGTCGCCGAAGACATATTGCCTACATTTTTAAGGTTGGATGGAAATTTATTATAGTCCGCTTTCAATCTTTTTGCAACACCTTCTATAATTCTTATGTTTGCCTGATGTAATACAAAATGGTCCACATTATCAACTGTTAAGTCAGCTTTCTTAAGTGCATCCTCGATACATACAGCCACCTGTCTTACAGCGAACTTGTAAACCTCCTGTCCATCCATTGTAACATAACCTGTTTTGCGGACTTCATCGGTATACGGATTAACAATGTCTCTGTCATGGCAGGCAAGCACCATTCCCTTGGCTCCGTCAGACCCTTGGGAAATACTTATAATACCCGGCACATCAGACGAAACGCCTTCCACAAAAGCAGCTCCCGCACCATCACCAAAAAGTACGCAGGTAGAACGGTCGGTCCAGTCTACGATTTTTGATAAAACCTCTGCGCCAATAATCAGGGCATTTTTGTAAAGTCCAGTCCGGATATATGCGTTGGCTACACTGAGTCCGAACACAAAGCCTGAACAGGCTGCATTTACGTCAAACGCCACTGCATTTTTTGCCCCGAGAGCACTTTGCACCTGACAGGCACAACAAGGAAGCAACATTTCCGGTGAGCATGTCGCTACGATAATCAAATCCACCTCTTCCGCACTTTTCCCTGCCATTTCCAGTGCTTTTTTCGCAGCATCGGATGCAAGGGAAGCAACCGTTTCTCCCGTAGAAATATGTCTCTTTGCAATACCTGTTCTTTCCTGAATCCACTCATCGGATGTATCTACCAGTTTCTCTATATCAAAATTACTCACAATTTTTTCCGGTAAACTACTGCCTGTACCGGTTACTTTTACTGCTATCATGAAAATTCCTCCATAATCTTAGCAACAGTCTCAATTTTATCCGCTTTGTATGCGTTACTTCCGCAGAAAATAAGACCTTCCTCCAGTCTTCCTTCCACCGCATTAATCAAAGCTTCCGTAATACAATACGGGGTTGTTGCCGGGTCGCAGGTGCTGACACATTGTCTGCAACCGCGCATAAAACGCTCACCCGCATTTACTTTGTCCAAAAATGCATTGTGGATAGCACGTCCCGGCATTCCCACAGGGCTTTTTACAATGACGATGTCTTCTTTTTTTGCATTTATATATGCCTGTTTATAAGCATCACTGGCTTCACATTCCTTGGTAGTTACGAAGCGTGTCGCCACCTGAACACCTTTTGCGCCAAGTTCCAAATAATGCTCCATATCGCTTCGGTCATAAACACCGCCGGCTACAACAACCGGAGTGTCTGTTTCATTTGCCAGTGCGATAATTGCCTTCACTTCTTCATCATAGGCTTCTTTCGTTATACTCTCCAAATCTTCCTTGGAAAATCCCAGATGTCCTCCCGCTTCCGGTCCTTCTACAACAACCAGATCAGGGATTCTGTTATATTTTTTCTTCCAATACTTCAGAATAACACTTAAGGATTTTTTACTGGAAACAATGGGTGCAATTTTAGTCTTTGCATTTCCCACAAGCTCGGGCAAAGTCATCGGCAGTCCCGCACCGGAAATAATCAAATCCACTCCCGCTGCCACTGCCGCTTTCACATATTCCTCATATTTTTTGGTAGCAACCATAATATTTACACCAATGATACCACCTTTTGCGAGTTCTCTTGCCTTGGCAATTTCCACGCCAATGGCTTTCAAATTACATTCAATCGGTCTTTTGGCAAAATCCGGGTCACGATAGCCGATTTGGGCTGTGGAAATGATTCCGACCCCTCCCAAGGCAGCTACACTGCCGGCGAGACCGGACAGACTCACACCTACTCCCATACCGCCTTGAATGACCGGGATTTTTGCACACAAATCACCGATTTTTAATTCATTTATTTTCATATCTATTTCCCTAAATTCACTTCCTAGAAACTACGAAATCTGTCATATCGCTGGTTTGCAATTTCCTCACCACATTTGCCTTCATACTTTTCAAGGAAAAGCTTGATGTTTTCCTTCATATATCCGGCAATTGCTTCTGTCGTCTGGGCACTTGCACCACCAAATTCCGGTACGATTTTCTCAATAATTCCAAGGCGTTTTAAATCCTGCGCCGTAATATTCATAACTTCGCTGGCTTCCTTTGCCCTGCCGGAATCTTTCCACAAAATAGAAGCAAATCCTTCCGGTGAAAGAATCGCATAAGTTGCATTTTCCATCATCCATACTTCGTTACCGACTGCCGTTGCAAGAGCACCGCCACTACCGCCTTCGCCGATTAAAATACATAAAACCGGCACCTTGAGGGCTGACATTTCAAGAAGATTTCTGGCAATCGCTTCGCCCTGGCCTCTTTCTTCTGCTTCAATGCCGCAGAATGCGCCCGGTGTATTTACAAAGCTGATAATTGGTCTGTTAAATTTCTCAGCCTGCTTCATAAGGCGAAGTGCTTTTCTATAGCCCTCCGGCTTTGGCATACCAAAGTTTCTCTTTTCACATTCCTTAAAGTTTTTACCTTTTTCATCAGCGATAATCGTTACCGGCTGACCGTCCAAAAAGGCAACACCGCCGACAACTGCGCCGTCATCACAGAACGCTCTGTCGCCATGTGCTTCTACAAAATGATCAAAAATGTAGCTGATATAGTCACTGGCAGATGGACGCTGTACCTGCCGCGCCGCCTTAACCTTTTCCCACGCACTGATTGGCATCGCTTTTGAAACCTGCTCCTTTAAGATTTCATTTAACTCAAAATGATACTCTTTTCCAAACTGTGCATATTTTGTTTCTTCACACTGATGTGTCTTGATTAAGAAATAAATTGTCTTCTTTAAGTTTTCTCGTTTTACAATACCGTCGATAATTCCGTGTTCCACAAGGAATTCTGCTGTCTGAAAACCTTCCGGTAATTCCTGACCGATAGTCTGTTTGATAACACGCGGACCTGCAAAACCGATTAACGCACCGGGCTCTGCCATAATAACGTCACCGAGCATAGCAAAACTTGCCGTTACACCACCTGTAGTCGGGTCTGTCAAAACAGAACAGTATAAAAGTCCTGCTTCTGAATGTTTTTTAATTGCTGCAGAAGTTTTTGCCATCTGCATTAAAGACACAATACCTTCCTGCATTCTGGCACCACCCGAACAACAGAAAATAAAAAGCGGAAGTTTTAATTCCGTGGCTTTCTCAATGGCTCTTGTAAGTTTTTCACCCACAACCTGACCCATACTTGCCATCATAAAACGGGAATCACAGATACCTAGGACAATATCTTCACCAAAAACCTTACACTTACCTACTGTAACAGCCTCTTTCAAACCTGTTTTTTCTCTGGCTGCGGCAAGTTTGTCTTCGTAGCCTTCATAATCCAGCGGATTACTTACAGGCATATCTTCAAACCATGGTTCGAAAGTATTTAAGTCCGCTACCATCCGGATACGGTTGTTTGTTCTTACGCGGAAATATCCGCCACATTCGTAACAAACATATTTCTTTTTGATAACTTTATTTTTATCAACAATTTTACTACATTTTGGGCATTTAATCTGGTCCGGATTTTCGTTTTTTACTGCCGGCTCATTCGCCTTGGCTGTCTGTCCGGCCTTTATCTTCTCTTCCTGTTTATTGGAAAAACTGAGTGGAAAACGTCTTCCTTTTTTGGTTATATGAACTGTCTTCATAACAAACTAAACTCCTTATTCGCCGATGGCAAATGTCAACTGGGCTTTTGCCACCATTTTGCCATCCACACTGGCAACGGCCTCACCTATACCGATAGGTCCTTTGATTTTTACGATTTTTGTTTCTAACATTAAAACATCCCCGGGTACAACCTTCTGTTTGAATTTTGCACCGTCAATACCTACAAAATATGCAGTTTTACCCTTCCATTCAGGCTGTCCAAGGAGCGCTACCGCACCTGTCTGAGCCAAAGCTTCAATAATCAAAACGCCCGGCATAACAGGATTTCCCGGAAAATGGCCTGCAAAATAAGGCTCGTTGAAGCTAACACATTTTTTACCCAAAGCACGAACGCCCGGCTCCAACTCTTCAATTGTGTCAATGAGCATAAATGGATGTCTGTGGGGAATAATTTCTAAAATTTCTTTTGCTGTATATACTGCCATAAATAATACCTCTCTAATCTATATATTTTTTGATTAAAATACTTGCGTTGTGTCCGCCAAAACCTAAGGAATTGCTAAGCGCATAAGCAATTTCTTCGTTGTAGCTTTCCTTACAATAATTCAAATCAAGTTCTTCTTCTGTTTCCTGTAACCCAACGGTTTTGTGGATAAAATCATTTTCCATCTGTTTTACACAGGCAATAAATTCTACCGCACCTGCCGCACCAAGCAAGTGTCCTACCATAGATTTTGTTGAATTAATTTTCAAGTTCTTTGCATATTCACCAAAAGCCATTTTGATCGCTCTTGTTTCAAACAAATCGTTGTGATGTGTACTTGTTCCATGGGCATTGATATATGTCACATCTTCAATATCAGCGTCCGCATCCACGATGGCATTTAACATCGCTCTAGCAGCGCCTGAACCGTCTTCAGCCGGAGAAGTGATGTGGAATGCATCGGAAGAACATCCGTAACCAACCACCTCAGCATAGATTTTTGCACCACGCTTTTTCGCATGCTCTAATTCTTCCAAAACAACTACGCCGGCACCTTCACCCATAACAAAACCACTTCTGTCTTTATCAAACGGAATCGAACATCTTGTAGGATCTTCACTGTCTGAAAGTGCTGTTAAAGCCGAGAAGCCTGATACACCGATTGGTGTGATAGAACTTTCTGTACCACCTGCAACCATCACATCCGCATCACCATACTGGATTGTACGGAAGGCTTCACCGATAGAGTTCGTACCTGTCGCACATGCTGTAACTACGTTGATGCTTTTTCCTTTTAAATTAAATGCAATACTTACGTTTCCTGCCGCCATATTGGAAATCATCAGAGGCACCATAAGTGGTCCGATTCTTCCCGGGCCCTTTTCCAAAAGCTTGATATGTTCTCTCTCCATTGCCTGAAGTGAACCAATACCACTACCTACTGCGCAACCTACTCTGTATGGATCTTCCACGTTCATATCAAGACCTGCATCTTCAATTGCTTCTTTTGCAGCCGCTACGGCAAACTGACAAAAAGCTTCCATTCTTCTTGCAGCTTTCTTATCCATAAACTGAGCCGGGTCAAAATCCTTCACCTGGGCTGCCAATTTACATTTATAATCTGTTGTATCAAAGTAAGTAATTTTATCAAAACCAATTTTACCTTCCTTGATACCGGTCCAAAATTCTTCTACGCCAATACCGATTGGAGTGATTGCACCCATACCGGTAACTACTACTCTTTTTTTCATTGCTTTTCCCTTCGCCTTTCTTGTCTAAATCGCCATACCACCGTCTACGGAAAATACCTGACCTGTGATATAGTCAGACTGATTACCTGCCAAAAACAGTACCATATTTGCAATATCCGAAGGCTGACCCAGTCTTTGCATGGGAATCATTTTCATAAGACCTTCTTTTGCACTGTCTGAAAGCATATCTGTCATCTCTGTACAAATAAATCCCGGTGCGATTGCATTTACGCACACACCTCTTGTTGCCAATTCTCTTGCAACACTTTTTGTAAGACCGATAACGCCCGCTTTAGACGCTGAGTAATTTGCTTGTCCCGGATTTCCGAGAACACCGCTTACGGAAGAAATATTGATGATTTTTCCGTATCTTAACTTCATAAACTGTTTTGACAAGTGGCGAACCATATTAAAGGTTCCCTTTAAATTAGTATCCAACACCGCATCAAAATCACTTTCAGACATACGCATAATCAGGTTGTCCTTTGTAATTCCCGCATTGTTTACCAAAATGTCAACTTTACCGAATTCCTTCAGAATTTTGGCAACCATAGCTTCACTTTCATTGAAATCAGCCACGTTGCATTGCATAGCTACGGCTTCACCACCATCTGCCTTAATAGTATTTACAACTTCCTCGGCACGTTCCTTTGAACCATTGTAGTTAACAATTACAGTTGCACCGTTTTTTGCCAAAGTAAGCGCGATTTCTTTTCCGATTCCTCTGCTTGCTCCTGTCACTAAAGCAACTTTTCCTGTTAACATACCAATTCCTCCATTACCTTATCTAAATCTTCAATTTTTTCTACATTCATTACTTTCACGTCTTTGTTAATCTTTTTCATAAAACCGGTTAACGTTTTGCCCGGTCCGATTTCAATGAATGTGTCCACACCGTTTTCAATCATCTTTTCCACACTCTGCTGCCAACAAACAGAGGAAGAAACCTGTTTTTTGAGAAGCTCTTTGATGCCTGCTTCGTCCGTCACAAAAGTTGCATCCACGTTACAAACATAAGGAATCTGTGGCTTTTTCACATTTACGCCTGCAAGTTCTTTAAAAAGAAGTTCTCCGGCGCCTTCTAAAAGTGCAGAGTGGAAAGGTCCGCTTACCTTAAGCGGAATACATCTTTTTGCACCGTTTTCAGAAAGTGTTGCTGCCGCTTTTTCAACCGCACTCGCTTCACCTGTAATAACAATCTGACCCGGACAATTGTAATTCGCTACAGAAACAATTCCTTCCGTGTTGTCGCAGATTTCTTTGATTTTAGCAGCGTCCATACCAAGAACCGCAGTCATTGCGCCACCCACAGGATAAGCCTCCTGCATAAAAATCCCACGCTTTCTGATTAAATGGAATAAGTCTGAAAGTTCCATAACGTCTGCTGCCGCCAAGGCACCATATTCCCCAAGACTAAGTCCTGCTGTCACATCTGCTTTCAAGCCTTTTGCTTCCATTACCTTCAAAATGGCCACTTCCGTTGCAAGCATTGCAATCTGTGTGTATTCCGTAATGTTAATATTTTCATTCTCCGAAAAACAAAGACTTTCAATATCAAGCCCTGATACCTTGCTTGCCAATTCGTATACTTCTTTTGCTTCGTTATATGTATCATAAAAATCTTTTCCCATGCCTACGTACTGCGCACCCTGACCCGGAAAAATAAATGCTGTCTTACTCATTTTTTGTCTTCTCCAATATTTTAGGAAAGTTTCAATAAAGCCTTTGCCTCATTCATAATTTCCTGAATAATCTCTTCGCAAGACTGCTCTTTTTTAATAAGTCCCGCAATCTGTCCTGCCATAAGAGTTCCGTTTACAACATCACCATCAATAACCGCTTTACGAAGAGAACCTAATGTCATTTTTTCAAGTTCCATAAAATCTGCACCTTCTTTTTCAAGACGAAGGTACTCTTTTGTCATTTTGTTTCGGATGGAACGAACCGGATGTCCTGTAGACATACCTGTTACAGCCGAATCAATGTCTTTTGCCTTAACAACCTGTTCTTTGTAATTTGCATGAACGATAGATTCGTTTGCCACTACAAAACGTGTACCAATCTGTACACCCTCTGCGCCCAGCATTCTAACTGCCGCAAAGCCTCTTCCGTCACCGATACCGCCTGCTGCGATAACCGGGATATCTACTGCGTCTACTACCTGTGGAACCAGTGCCATCGTTGTTATGGAGCCAATATGTCCACCACTTTCCATACCTTCTGCTACTACAGCATCTGCGCCTGCTCTCTGCATCATTTTTGCCATAGCTACACTTGCAACAACCGGAATAACCTTTACGCCGGCCGCTTTCCATTTTTCCATATACTTGGCAGGATTTCCCGCGCCTGTTGTAACAACCTTCACGCCTTCTTCCACGATAATGTCTGCAACTTCATCCGCATTCGGATTCAAAAGCATAACATTCACACCAAACGGTTTATCAGTCAATTCCTTACATTTTCTGATTTCGTCCCTAACAACCTCAGCCGGTGCTGATGCCGCACCAATAATTCCAAGGCCCCCTGCGTTAGATACCGCTGCCGCCAAATTGTGTTCTGCGACCCAAGCCATACCACCTTGTATAATCGGATATTCAATTCCCAGAAGTTCTGTAATTTTTGTTTTCATATTGTCCTCCATTCCAACCTAGCCCCATATGTGCATAAGCATAATGTTTTCTTATTGTTCTACACCTTTTGACTGCACATATTCAATAACTGCGCCAACAGTTGTGATTTTTTCTAAATCATCTGTAGGAATTTCAACACCGTATTCTTCTTCGAAAGCCATAACCAATTCAAATAAATCAAGCGAATCTGCTTCCAAATCTTCTTTGAAACGTGTTTCCATTGTGATTTCAACACCTTCTAGGTTTAACTGTTCTTCAATAATTTCTTTTACTCTTTCTAACATGATTTTTCTCCTTTTTTCTTGTTATTTGTTGTTTTTTTCTACTATTAGTCTGATTTTAGAATGTTTTGAAACTCAAATATTTTGATTATCAAACTATTTCCTGCTAAGAATACATCTTGTAGAAAATAAAGTCAACAACAATTTTGTGAATAATTTGTGAACAATGGATTCTCACTTTGCCGCTATCACAAAAATAGCAGGCATACTTTTTTGTATACCCGCTGCTTCTGAACATCTTTATTTTTTTACCCAAAAATCAATTGTTATTTCCATATTAAGTCCGTCTGCCAACCGTTTTATAGTGGACAACGAGGGATTTCCTATACCTCTCTCGATTTTACTAATATCAGCCTGATAAATACCGGTTTTCTCAGCCAACTGTTTTTGTGTCATATTGCACTTTTCTCTGGCTTGCACTAATTGATACGCCAACAAATGATTTATATCTGTTTTCTTCTTTGTCTCAATCAGTATTCCTTCGTTCCAAATCGTTTCAGCATCAATATCCAAGTTATCATTCCACGAAACTCCATACCCACCCGCATCGACACATATTTTCAAGAACAATTCTTGGTCGTTTTCAAATATTTTAAACTGCGGAAAAATAGCAAATAATTGTTTCACGTCATAACGCACGATTTCGCCACCAAAAAAAACAGCTTCTATAATAAAGTTATCTTTTGCCATAACTTCTTCTATTCGATGCATAATTATCTCCCTTTGCTTATATTTTATAGAATATATCCTATATTGTCAAATAAATATTTAATCATACATCTCTCTAAGTTTTTCACACATTGCTACCGCCAGTTTTCCGTGATTTTCCTCATCCATATGAAGATTATCTACAAGCGACGCCACCGCATAATCAGCCGCATTTATAAAGTCCACGTCATATTTTTTGCAGACAATTTCAATAGCCCCTGCCAAACGACGGGATTCACGGACACTCTTTTCATCATAACCACCAAAAACGTCACCGTTTACAATCAACTCTTCCCGGATCAGAATAGGTGAAACCACTAAAAGCCTTGGTGCATAAAATCTATCCCACATAGCCTCATCTTTTATAACATTAATAAACTCCTCAATCCCTTTTGCCACATACTCTGCGCTACACTCAAAAGAATTCTTAAGCTCATTCGTACCAAGCATAACTACAACACAGTCGATTGGTTTATGCGACATAAGAAGCATTTTCAGTCCCATAATGCCACAACGTTCTTTTATAAATGGGTCTACGGATAGTAGAGTTCTTCCGTTCATTCCCTCTTCCACAATTTCATTTTCCGGCATCAGTTTCTGCAATACCTTTGTCCATCTGTTTTCGTGACGCCAGCCATTTTCAGGATTATATCCCCAAGTGTTACTGTCACCGATACATAAAATCCGCATATATTTCCCTCGCCCTCAAACTACAATTCTTTAGTAAAACAAATAATCCGATTTGCTTCTGTAAATCCAACCTTTAAATGAAAAGCAAGACTTGTTGCATTATTAAGCTCACAGTCACTTGCAAACTGTTTACATCCCTGCTGCCTTGCCCATTTTTCACATTCACTTAACAATTGCTTTGCATAACTCTGATTACGATATTCTTCTTTAACATAGATTCCTTCCAGATATCCAACCGGTGAAGAATTTGTTCCTTCCACATAATCATGACGCAACTGACACTGTGCAAAGCCAATATTTTGCTCATTTTGTTTCAGCAAGAAAATCGCACTATCTTTATTTTCAAGAATATCTCGAAATTCATCTTCTAACTCTTTAATCGTATGATTTTGCCACATATTAATGGCTAACGTGGCTATTGTATTGGAATCTTTTTCTGTTGCCTTATATATCATTGTATCCTCCATACTTTTGTGCAATTTTCACAGCGCAATAGAACTTGTGTTCGGCTCTTTTGTATGATATAATATTATCAGTAGCCAGCCTCGTCTGGCTATCAGGCAATCGTGTACAACCTATGCTTTGCATAGTCGGGGTGGTTGGCCTCTATTCTACATAGAATGGAGGTGATGCTTATGAAGAAAAAATTCGATTTCAAAGACCTTATGTCTTTCGGAATGTTCCTTCTGGCACTACTGACATTCATTTACTTGATATGTCATTAATGTAGCAAAAAACCTTCCCTGTACTTTGCCCAGTGCGAGAAGGTTTTTACTTTACTCTATTGGTCAACCACTCTGTGGCGATTGCCTTTTCTAATTATATTATAACAAACATTTTATGTTTTGCAAGATATTATCAATGCTTTTCTCTCCGTACTAATCCAGCCTTTTCTCCATCACCTCATACACGAGAACTACCCCATTTTCTACCGGCCATTTCTCATGTTTTATGGTTTTATACCCCCGGTTTTCATATAAATGCACTGCCGGTAATGATGCATCTAAATAAACTGAATTATACTCCTACCAATCCGGCTTCCACATCTTCAGTTACATTTTTAAGACTATGATGTTCGCAAAAGAAATCCACCACTTCTTTCGGATAGTATTTCGGATAAACATTGCGAATCGTATCCTGAACTAATTCATATACCTTCTCAATACCCTTTACCAAAATCAATAACATTCTTCTTTGGCTCACTATTTCTATCACGCTTCATATTTTCACCAAAAATATCTAAAATTCTTTTTCTCGTAAACTTATTTTCACCCCAACTTATACCTGAAATATGCGGAGTCAACAACACATTTTCCATACATCTGAGAGGGTGCTCTCCGGGCAATGGTTCAGGTTCTGTAACATCAAGAACCGCTCCTCGTAGTAATCCTTGTTGCAGGGCATTTGTTAAATCATCCGTGTTTACAATAAATCCACGTCCCACATTAACAAGTATGGCACTCTCTTTCATTTTGTTTATTCTCTCTGCATCAAACATTCCCGCCGTTTCGGCAGTTCCCGGAAGTGTGATAATCACCACATCCGCACTTTGCAATTGTGCATCAAGACTATCTATTGTATAGATTTCATCAAAGGGCAAATCCTTGTTGCAGGAAGTGCGACATATTCCTACTGTGTAAGTCCCAAAACATCTGAGCTTTTTAGCTGTCTCCTGTCCAATATTTCCCGTTCCTAAGATAAGTACTCTTTTTCCCTCTAATGTATCATCGCCGCCAATTTTGTCCCATCCACCATTTTTCATTTGGGCACGATATGAGAACAGATTTTTGCATAATGCAAGAATTCCCGAAACAATGTATTCAGATATTACACATCCATAAGCTCCGGAAGCACTTGTAACAATAATATTCCGAGGAAAATCCTGCGCAAAAGTATATTTATTGGCACCGGCCCAACTCATTTGAATCCATCTGAGATTTTTCATTCCTAAAATCGTACTATGTTCCGGCTCACCAAAAATAACCTCTATCTTCTCATATTCCTCGCTTTTGAGAAGTTCATCTTCATTGTCAAAAAATAAAACCTTATCCTCTTTTTCAACTGAGGATAAAATAAGTTCCCTCTCATATTCCAAACATTTTTTGGTTATCGCAATAGTTCTCATCATTTTCCCTTTCTAAGCCTTTCCCCTATCGTCTGAACACCACAAATAATCAGATAAACCGCCACAATGACAGATCCGACCAAATCAACATAGTAAGAAGCTTTCGCCTTTGGTGCAATAGCCACAAAAAGCAGTGCAATCGTCACACAACTATCCACCAGACTTTTTGCCCGGTAAAGCCTCGCCTGTACCGCCAGAATAGCGTTAGATTCCGCCTTATTTAACTTAGCATACTTTCTCCAGAAAATTGTATTGGCAATGACACCCATTACCGCTATGGAAAGCCCCGGAATTACATTCCCTTTTTCCATATTTTCCGAAACAAATGCAAGAAGGAGCATCATAGTTCCACCAAGACACATCATAGCACCCACGAAGATGTTGGATATTTTCTCAAGTTCCTCTTTTTTCTTTGTATCACACACTCCATCTTTAGTAGTAATCTTATATACCACAAATGCCATAATAATCGCCAAAAGTTCCGAACTTCTCCGCACAAAATCCGCAATCTGAGTAGAACTTTGTCCAACTAAAAGCCCTAATCCCACGACCAACGGTCCCGGCGATGACATAATAACTGACCACAGCAAGGTCTTGCTTCCTGATTTTTTATTACTCATACATTTCCTCCAAAAACATATACAAGTGGTAGTAAAACCACCATTGCCGACAGCGGGCAAATCACCGTATCCATACCGTCTTTCGAATACAGTTCTGCAACGGTACTCACCAAAGCAACTATAATGGGAATCAGAATATAACCACCCAAAGTCATATTTCCTCTGCAGGCGATGATGATTGCCACACTGACCAAAGACGTTGCAAACATTGCCGCGCTACCTTCCACGCTCTTTTTCCCATCCAAAAACTTAAATTGAATCTTGTGCTTTCCATAATATTTTCCCACAAGAGCGGCCGCGGCATCGCCAAATCCCCATGCATAAATAGTCGCCAAAACCAAGTATTTGTCACCGGCCCAGCCCCAGCAAACAGAAGCCACCAATGCAAACATCCCAAAAACCAAAAGCAGACTGGTTTTCAACTCTCCCGATTTTCTTTCCGTCGTCAATTTGGAATACTCTTTAAATCGCTCAAAAAATGCCAAAATCGGATATACCACAATAGCAAAAATCACCGCCAAAACAACCGACATCCACCATGTATTGAATCCGAATACAAAAAACAAGAACGAGGCAAGCAAAATACTATGCAACGTTTTTCTAAATATTTCATCCGGAATTTTGAAAAAATGACGGCTAAGAAGTGCCACACTCGCCGCAACAACAAAGTATATCATTACGTAACTTGTCCCCATTAGAAATTCATACATATTTATCTCTCCGTATATTACACGCTTTCTCTAACCACATACCTCTGTATTATCTCGTCAAACGTTTCACTATAAAATTCCGCATCCAAATTCCCGCCAAACTTTTTGATAACGCCTGCCGATGCAACATTGGCTTTGTCACAGGTAATCAATACTTCATTAATACCTACTGTACTACATACCCTTAATCCCTTATCAAGCATATCTGTAGCATAATGTTTTCTTCTCTCAGTTGGTCTTATACAGTATCCTATATGACCGCCTTCATTTCGCAGAAAATCATTTAACGCAAGTCTGATATTAATCATTCCAACGATTCTGTCATCTTCCTCGCGCACATAAAAATATGTCAGCGCAGGAACCCTTGGTTTAGAAATATTAGCAATATCAATATCACTTCTGACCTTCTCAAGCCAAGCTTCATAAGTGGCATCTTTCAAGTAAGAATCGAGCGCACCACTACCATTAATCTCAGAATCATATTCATAAAACTCATTAATAAACTCTATCGCTTTTTCTTTGTATATTTCATTGGGAAATACCAGTTTCATCCTCATACCTCCAGACAAAAAATGCTGAAAATGTCTGTTTTTATTATAACAAACATCTTCAGCAAAACAACCTACTTTAAATATAAAACTAGCCATCAATATTTAAATAAAATAACTCATCTAATATGCCACTAAATTCAAATTCTATAATATGTTCTTCATCAAGTGTATGTTCCAGATATACAACCAATTCCCTATCAAGATCAACAAGCGGTGCGCCAAGGGAATCAATAATCTGCTCAGCATCTAACTCGCCATAAACCTCCTCGATACCTTCTTCCAGCATAAATTCTGCGATGTCCTGTAATTTGTCCTCATAACACTGCGCAATCTGTTTCGCAGTTTCCTCAAAACCATCTTCTACACTCTCGCAAATAAATCTTACGCCATTTAATTCTGCCACATACTCTTCATTTTCATTCAATTTAAACATATCGTTTTCTCCTATCCTTTGATACTATTCTGATACGTCACATATATGTGCCCTATTCCAAATATAACTGCTGCCACTACCAATGTCCAGTGATATAATGTCAAACCACTCAAAAGAAAAATGCATGTAGGAATAATCGCAAGCGTCATAGCCTTTCCCACAGTCTGCTTTTTGAAATAGAACACCCATATAATCAAATACGCCAAAAGTAAAATTCCATTCCCCAAAACATACACAAGCATCATAAACACACTTGAAAATCCGAACTCCCACACAAACAACGGTAATACCATCAACACCATTGAACCATATCTGCCCACTTGCTCGATAATATTCATCGCTTTATTTGTACATTTATTTTCCAAACCTTTAAATTTAATGCCGTAAATTATGTTTGGTATCAACATAATGGCTACGATTATAAAACCAAATAAATTAATTGGGTTAAATTGCATTACGATACCTCCACTTCTTTTACGATCATTTCAATCACTTTTTCTGCCGCGGTTTCAATAGCATTTTCGCCCCAGCCTAAATCCCAACTACTTTCTGTAAATACATCAGAAATGACATAAATTCCCGTAGCAACACAATCACGATATTTGGCAATTGTAAAAAGACCTACACCTTCCATCTCCACACACTGTGCACCTTTGCCCCGATACTCTATAACTTGTCCCCATGTTTCTCTGTATCCGGCATCGGTTGTCCAATGTTTACCACGCCTGTATTCAATCCCACTCTCGGCCAATAATGTTTCCATTTCATCTGTAAGACGTTTTGACGATTCAATAATATCGAAATCAAATCCGTATAATCTTGCGACAGCCGTATCATTGTATGCTCCGTCGGTCAAAACAACATCGCCCGGCCTCATATCAGATTGCAAACCACCGGCATAACCAATATGTATCAGTTCTTTCACACCGCCTGCAATCAAGTCTTCCGCCTGCGTGGCAATAGCCGGCGAGCACATATGCCCTTTTATAAAACCAACATTTTCATTCTCATTAAAAACAAAAAGTTTGCCTCCAAGCGGATACTTATATGTTCCTACATTTTTTGCAAGCATCGCATCATAAAGACTATCTGCGAGCAAATACACTCTCTTTGGAACCTTCATATTCTCAATATCAAACCCTGCGTTTTTCAGTTCAAGCGCAACTAATTTTTTCGGGTCAGTTAATACATCATTTATGTTCATTGTGACTCCTTTTATAATCTTTTGCCTCTACCTTAAGCTCAAGAATCTTCCACTTTTCTCCGCAAACTTCACACAAAACATCCTCCGCCATCTCTACTTCCTTGAAACCGGCAGCTTTATAGCAATGGTAAGCAGACGCATTATTTTCAAATACGCCGATAGTAACCTCCCTAACTTTCATAATTTCAAAGGCATATTTAAGTGCAAGACGAATCATTTCTTTTCCGTAGCCTTTACCTCTTTTTGAATCATCTACAATGACAAATCCCAAACGCAAAACAGCCTTTTCTTCATCTGTAAAACGCATAATCAAATGTCCCACAACACCACTTTCGTCAAAAGCAGTCATCGGGAAAAAGTTGTCCGGCGCATCACAGTCTCCATTACAATCCACGTACTTATAATTCATATCCGCTTCCGTAATCGGAAATGCCTCGTATCGGTCAGAAGTCCATTTTCTGAAACTGATTTCATCCTTACACCATGTAAGAATTGTTTTTGCATCGATAGGTTTGTATGTTCTAAGTCTAAGCATAATTATCTCCTTTTTCCTATTTATCTCTTGCCAAAGCTTTTTGCCGCTTCATCAAAAATATGCATTAACTTTTCTTCATCTGCAGTTCCAATATATTCTTTAGGATAAACCAGACACAACCCTGCCTTATCCCAATATTCCTCACCTTCCAGTTCAAAGCCATAGAAATACATCACATCGCCATAATAATCTCTCTTTGCTCTGAACATAAAGTTTCCTTCCAAGGGTTCAATACTGATAACCCCATCAAATGTCTTGCTTTCTTTATACTCTTCCACCGCGCAATACACTTCATCGTCGGTCTGTATCGCAATACAAGGAAGATTTCCCTCTTGACCATATCCATAGGAAATGTGAATCCCTATTTTTTTACTATATTCATCTAGTGATTAAACCTCAAATAACTTGTTAAAAGTAATGTACGGCTTACTCAACAAATTTCTATCACCAACTGGATTATAATCAATAAAATACGTGTCTAAAGTATCTTTATCGCAAAGAACCTTATTCCAAACATAATTCGACATAAATTCAATATTAATCTCCCTTGAAATTTCAAATTAATTCGTGTGTCTCTCTAACTTTTCAGTATTTACAGGCTTTCCATCCCATCAACATCTGTTTATTATTTTACTTTTCCCTTGTAAGAAAGCTATAAGGGAAATAAGATATTATTTTCACAACTTTTTCTTGTCAATCGCTTTAAAGAAAGTTTTCTTTAATTCTTGGGGCTTATAGAAAAACTGCTTTTCTGATTTACTCAATCTATTTTCGTTTTTCTTTATTTTCAACAACTCCATGCTACAAATAAAATCAGCAGCCTGTAACAAACGATATTTTTGTGGCTCTGCCTTGCGAAACTCAACATTAGAAAAATGAATTGAAAATACTGTATTTAGAATTGCACCGAGTTCAATTTGTCCATTATCGTAGTATACAATAATTTTGTCGAA
>CAZMND010000038.1:0-19071 GCA_964567585.1 uncultured Lachnospiraceae bacterium | reverse complement strand
GATAACATTCCTGCGGCGCCTTCTGCTATGGCCTCGTCCAAAGCAATTGAAAAGGAGTATTTTTTTGCGGGATACAGAGTATTGTCCGAAAAAGATTTCTTTCGAAGTATGAAAAAAGCGTATACCAGCGGTATTGCATAAAAGAAAAATAAAATAAGGTAAATGTCTTTTTTTATAAAGGATTTTAAGCCATATGTAAGCATAAAAATTGGACCGATGTTGTTACAGACAGGCAGTAATGTATTGGCTTCCTCTTTTGACAGTTTGTTTTGACTATATAATTCGCAAATCACCTTTGCGCCCATAGGAAAACCGCATAAAAAGCCCATAAAAAGTGCATATGTACCGTTTTTACTTAGATGAAACAGCCTTTTGGTAACAGGGTGCAGGATGGTTGCAAAGGAAGCGGTGATATTTAGTTTTATCATACTGCCTGTGATAATCATCATAGGAAATAAGGAGGGCACCATGCTTTTATACCATATAGACAAGCCTTTCCCGGCATAGTCAAGGGTTAGGGCTGGCATGGTTAACAATAGAGTTAAAATAAGTAAAAAGAATGATAATTGTATTATTTTTTTATTAATTTTAGTCATAAATTCATTCAAGTATCTTTATATGTTGTATACTAATTTGTATGAGTTTAACAGTGATTTTATACGTGGAGGCTTAAGTGATTCGATTGGATAAATTCTTGTCACAAATGAATATCGGAACAAGAAGTGAAGTGAAGAATATTATCCGGAAAGGAAAGGTTTCCATAAATGATGAAATCTGTAAAAATCCGGATGTTAAAATTGATGAAAATGCAGATGTGGTATGTTACGAAGGCAGGGAAATTGCCTTTGAAAAATATGTGTATTATATGCTGAACAAACCGGCAGGAGTAGTCAGTGCAACAAAGGACAATATTGACAAAACGGTTTTGGATTTGCTGGAAGATATTCCTAATAAAGATATTTTTCCGGTGGGAAGACTGGATAAGGATACAGAAGGGCTTTTACTTATTACAAATGACGGCGAATTGGCACACAATTTGCTTTCGCCCAAAAAGCATATCAGTAAGACCTATCTTGTCCATACAAAGGAAAATGTAACGGGGGAACAACTGGAAGCATTAAAAGAGGGTGTGGATATTGGAGAGGATGCGCCTACATTACCGGCAATGGCTGAGCAAATAAGCGAAAAAGAGATGTTTCTGACTATTTATGAAGGAAAATTTCATCAGGTAAAGAGAATGCTGAAAGCAGTTGGGAAT
Organism: uncultured Lachnospiraceae bacterium; assembly: GCA_964567585.1. Taxonomy (GTDB): domain Bacteria; phylum Bacillota; class Clostridia; order Lachnospirales; family Lachnospiraceae; genus CALZKI01. The sequence continues at coordinate 17,813 of CAZMND010000038.1, read as the reverse complement.
GAAGTTATGTATCTGGAACGTAAAAAGATGGGAAGTCTTTGTCTGGATGAAAGTTTAAATCGAGGAGAATACAGAAAACTGACTGCGGCAGAACTTAAATTATTAAAAGGATGATTACAGAGGATTATATGCTTGAAAATATAGATGCAATTATTTTTGATGTGGATGGTACGATTGCCGATTCTATGTGGATGTGGAAACAAATTGATATTGAATATCTTGAGAGATTCAATATTGAACTTCCGGATGATTTGCAAAAGAATATTGAGGGTATGAGTTTTCGCGAAACGGCCGTTTATTTTAAGGAACACTTTTCCATACCGGATTCCATTGAAACCATGATGGCTGACTGGAACGAAATGGCGGCGCATAAGTACCGTTATGAAATACCATTAAAAAAGGGTGTTTTGGAATTTATAAATATGTGTAAGGAAAACGGAATGAAACTTGGAATTGTGACAAGTAATTCCGTAGAATTGTTAAGTTATTTATTAAAGGCGCACGACCTTGAGAAGACTTTTGATATTATTATTACTGGAAGCGACGGATTAAAAGGAAAACCGGCTCCTGATATGTATTTGGAGGCTTCGAAACGTCTTTTGACAGAGGTTTCAAGGTGTCTTGTGTTTGAAGATATTATTCCCGGGATTCTTGCAGGAAAAAATGCAGGAATGAAAGTTTGCGCAGTAGATGATTTGTACAGCAAGGATGTAATCCGGCAAAAAAAACAGGAAGCGGATTATTTTATTGAAAGCTTTGAAGAGATTATAAAAGCCTAATGAGGTGCGAGTAGTGGAAAACAGATTTTTACCTATATCAAAAGAGGATATGATAAACCGTGGAATCACGCAGCTTGATTTTGTATATGTAATTGGTGATGCTTATGTAGACCATCCTTCTTTTGGGCCGGCTATTATCAGCAGAATATTGGAAGACAACGGATATACGGTAGGGATTATTGCCCAGCCGGACTGGAAAAATGAAGAAAGTATAACAATTCTTGGGAAGCCACGTTTGGGATTTTTGATTTGTGGCGGCAATATGGATTCTATGGTGAACCGATATTTTGTGTCCAAAAAACCAAGACCTACGGATGCTTACACGCCGGGTGGAAAAACCGGAAAAAGACCCGACCATGCGGTGGCGGTATATGGTAATTTAATCAGACGTGTTTATAAGGATACACCGATTATTATTGGTGGAATTGAAGCGTCGTTAAGAAGACTTGCCCACTATGATTATTGGTCCGATTCTTTTAAAAGGTCCGTTTTATTGGATAGTCAGGCGGATATAATTTCATATGGAATGGGCGAAAAATCCATTGTAGAAATTGCAGATGCTTTAAATAGCGGAATTGATGTGAAACACATAACCTTTATACAAGGTACGGTATATAAGACAAAGGACATTTCCGGTATTTATAAAGGGGAAATTTTACCTACTTATGAAGAAATGAAAGCGGATAAACTGCGTTACGCGGATAGTTTTCAGATTCAATATGAAAACACAGATCCGTTTTCGGGAAAAACACTAATAGAAGAATACCCGAATGGTATTTATGTGGTACAGAATCCGCCGGCAATGCCGCTTTCGACAGAAGAAATGGATCATATATATGAATTGCCATATACAAGAACCTATCATCCGATTTATGAAAAGGACGGCGGGATTCCTGCGATTGCGGAAATTAAGTATTCATTAATTAGTAACAGAGGATGTTTTGGCGGTTGTAGTTTTTGCGCACTTACTTTCCATCAGGGAAGATGTGTACAGGTACGAAGCCATAAATCCATCATAGATGAAGCTAAAATCATTACGGAAGATAAGGATTTCAAGGGATATATCCACGATGTAGGAGGGCCGACGGCAAATTTCAGACAACCATCCTGCGAAAAACAGATGAGTGTCGGTGTGTGTAAAAACAGACAATGTCTTTTCCCAAAGCCATGTCCGAATATGAAAGCAGACCATAGTGATTATCTGGAACTTTTAAGGAAGTTAAGAAGTCTTCCGAAGGTGAAAAAAGTTTTTATCCGCTCGGGAATCCGTTTTGATTATTTAATGGCGGATAAAGATGATACTTTCTTTTATGAATTGGTGGAGCATCATGTCAGCGGACAGCTAAAGGTAGCACCTGAACATATTTCAGATGCAGTCTTAAGTAAGATGGGAAAACCTGAAAATGCGGTATATGAGCGGTTTGTTAAGAAATACTATGATATTAATAATAAACTTGGTAAAAAGCAGTTTTTGGTGCCATATTTAATGTCGTCCCATCCGGGAAGTACTTTAAAAGAGGCAATCGAACTGGCGGAATATTTGAGGGATTTGGGCTATATGCCGGAGCAGGTACAGGATTTTTATCCGACACCATCGACCATTTCCACTGTTATGTACTATACAGGAATCGACCCAAGAGACAAAAAGCCTGTATATGTATGTAAAAATCCACATGAAAAAGCAATGCAGAGAGCATTAATCCAATATCGTAATCCGAAAAATTATGAGTTGGTAAAAGAGGCGCTTTTAAAGTCAGGAAGAGAGGATTTGATAGGCTTTGACAAGAAATGTTTGATTAGGCCCAGAAATATGGAAAATCAGTCGAAAGGTAAAATAAGTAAGGCAACGAAACCGGTGAAAAAATCTACGATTAGAAATGTTCATAAAAAGAAAAGAAAATAAAATAATGGGAAGGAATGGATAATATGAAAAATATTGTAATTATTACAGGTGCATCTTCCGGAATGGGAATGGAATTTGCAAAACAGTTAGATAAGAAATTAAGACATATTGATGAGTTCTGGCTTGTGGCAAGAAGAAAAGAAAGACTTGAAAAATTAGACTTTTTATTGCATCATAAATGCCGTCTTTTTGATGTTGACTTAATGAATGAAGATGATCTAAAGCGTATAGAACAAGCTTTAAACAGCGAAAAACAATATCGCATCCGTATGCTTGTTAACTGTGCAGGCTTTGGATTGGTAGGTCAGTTTAAAGACCTTGAGAAAAAAGAACAACTTGAAATGATTGATTTGAATTGTAAGGCCTTAACTGCTATGACTTACATTTGCGTTCCGCATATGGACAGAAAAAGCCGTATCATTCAGCTTGCAAGTGTGGCAGCTTTTCTTCCGCAGAAAAACTTTGCAATTTATGCGGCAAGTAAATCTTATGTGTTGAGCTTTAGCCGTGCGTTAAACGAGGAGTTGAGAGATCTGGATATTACCGTAACAGCAGTTTGTCCGGGACCGGTTGACACGGAATTTTTTGAAGTGGCTGAGAAAAACGGTACATCTTTGGAAATTAAGAAACTGGTTATGGTTCAGGCAGATCGTGTTGTAAGTGATGCGATTTTTGCATCCCAGATGAAGTGGAGTATTTCACTTTGTTCTATTCCGATGGTATTGTTTATTGGTATGTCTAAATTTTTACCGCACAGTCTTGTTTTAAAGGCTTGTAATCTGTTTTATAAATAAGAGGTAGTTTTCAAATGAAACGTGTGAAAAAAGGCCAATTTGGCTATATCAAGTACAGAAGAGTGTTACATCTGATTATGGCGATTGTATTATATGCAATGGCAGTAATTTTATATTTTGCCGGAATTAGAGCAACAGGTGATAATAAGAATTTATTGACGGTTGTAGCGATTTTGGGGTGTTTGCCGGCCAGCCAAAGCCTCGTTACGGCGATATTGGGCTTTCGTGCAAAGTGCTGTAATAAAGAACTGTTTGAAAAAATAGAAAGTAAGCTTGAAAGCAATATGGTTTCTGTTTATGATTTGTATTTTACAACCTACGATAAAAATTATCCTGTAAGCCATATTGTTATGAAAAACAATTGTCTGTGCGGTTTAATGGAGAGTACAAAACACAGTGCACAGGAACTGGAAAAATATTTAGAAGAAACATTTTCAAAAAATGGCATAAAAGGTGTCAGTATCAAAATTTTTGAAAAATCAATGTCGGATAAATATTTAAATCGTCTGGACGAACTTAAAAAATTGGAATATGCAAAAAGTGTTATGGAGGAAGATGTTATCAGACTGTTGTTTGATATATCGTACTAAGAGGGAGAATTTTTATGCGCGAATATATCATTGAGGATTTGGAAGCAAACCAAAGACTTGATAAATATTTATTAAAACTTTTAAAAAAATCGGGAAGAGGTTATATTTACAAAATGCTTCGAAAAAGAAGTATTACCCTAAACGGCAAGAAAGTTGAGGGGAGTGTTTTGTTAAATAAAGGCGACGTGGTACGCCTTTATATGAAAGATGAAACCATTGATGATTTTATGGGACTTTCCGATATAGATTCGCCGGAAATGGAAGTCTATAGAATTGCATATGAAAAACTGAAAAAACGTATTGAAATTGTTTATGAAGATAAGCATATTTTGATTGTAAATAAACCGGCGGGAATCTTAGCACAAAAAGCGGAAAAGAACGATTTTTCCTGTAATGAATGGCTGATTGGATATTTACTTGCCACAAAGGCTATTACGGCGGAGCAATTACATACCTTTAAGCCGTCTATTTGTAACAGACTGGATAAATATACAAGCGGGCTTATGATTTGCGGTAAAACGCTTCTTGGTACACAGACAATGAGTGAGATGATCCGGGAAAGACGCATCAGAAAGTATTACAGAACCATTGTAAAAGGGAAATTTACGGAAAAAATGCATGTAAAAGGTTATTTAACAAGAAATTTCAAGACAAATAAGGTGTATGTTTCCGAAAAAGAACTTCCTGACAGCGAGGCAATTGAGACAAGATTTTTCCCATTGAAAACATCTGACAGATATTCTTATATTGAAGTGGAACTTATTACCGGGAAACATCATCAGATTAGGGCGCATGTTGCAAGTATCGGTCATCCTGTTTTAGGTGATTATAAATATGGCGATATGGATTTTAATGCGATGACGAAAATAAAACATCAGTTTTTGCATGCGTATCGTTTAGAGTTTCCTAAAATGGATTCGGAATTTCACGGATTATCTAAATCCAACATTGTAGCAAATGAACCGGGATATATATTGAAATATAAGGAGCGACTGGGTTAAATATGGCTACCTGGAATTCAAGAGGTTTAAGAGGTTCGACGCTGGAAGAACTGATTAATCGGACAAATGAGAAATATCTGGAAAATGGTTTGGCATTAATACAGAAAATTCCAACACCTATTACACCGATTAAAATAGATAAAGAAAAAAGACATATTACGCTTGCGTATTTTGAACAGAAAAGTACAGTCGACTATATCGGAGTTGTTCAAGGGATTCCGATATGTTTTGATGCAAAAGAATGTGCTACGGATACGTTTGCGCTTCAAAATATCCATGAACATCAGTTTGAGTTCATGAAAAACTTCGAAAAACAGGGCGGAATTGCTTTTTTTCTGATTTATTATACTGCAAAGAATGTGTTTTACTATTTGCCTTATGAAATGCTTAGATTTTTCTGGGACAGGGCTAAGGACGGCGGGCGCAAAAGCTTTCGTTATGAGGAACTGAATCCGGATTACATATTGCCGCAAAAGAGAGGCGCATTGGTTCCGTATCTGGATGTTTTGAAAAAAGATTTGGAAGATAGAGAATAAGGTGGTTGACATATTTAAGTATTTTAGGTATACTCATTAGAGTTTAGTGTAGTAACACGTTACCATAGTAAAGCGAATGGAGAACCCATAATGAAGAAGAAACAACTATTACATACACCGGAAGGCGTACGTGATTTATATGGAAAAGAATATGCTGCAAAGCTTGTTTTACAGGATAAAGTAATGAAAAGTATTCAATTGTACGGTTATGAAAATATTCAGACACCTACATTTGAATTTTTCGACGTTTTTTCTGAAGAAATCGGAACAACAAGCAGTAGAGAATTATATAAATTTTTTGATAAAGAAGGTAATACGCTGGTTTTGAGACCGGATTTTACGCCATCTATGGCCAGATGCGCGGCGAAATATTTTATGGAACAAAATTTCCCGATCCGTTTTTGTTATTCGGGCAATACCTTTATTAATAACCATAATTTACAGGGTAAATTAAAAGAATTAACGCAGATGGGAGCTGAACTTATCGGAGATGATTCGGTTTATGCAGATGCGGAAATGATTATGATGGTAATTGATACATTAAAGGCTTCGGGACTTGCAAAATTCCAAGTAAGTATCGGGGAAGTTGAATATTTTAAAGGAATTTGTAAGTATGCCGGAATAGATAGTGAAACAGAGATGGAAATCCGTGATTTTATTTCGGAAAAGAACTTTTTTGCAGCAGAAGAACTTATGATAGAAAAAGGAATTTCCGAGCATGACAGAGAAGCGATTTTACAGGTTCGTGAATTTTATCAGGTAGAGGAAACTCTGGCAAAAGCGAAGGAACTTGCATCAAATGAAATGAGCCGCAATGCAATTGCAAGATTGGAAGCACTTTATGAACTTCTGAAAGAATATGGCGTTGAAGAATATGTTTCATTTGACCTCGGAATGTTGAGTAAATTCCATTATTATACGGGTGTGATTTTTAAGGCATATACATATGGAGTAGGCGATGCAATTGTAACCGGTGGTCGTTATGATACACTTCTTGGAAGATTCGGCAAAGATGCAGCGGCAATTGGTTTTATGGTTCTGATTGATGACTTGATGGAAGCTTTGTATCGTCAGGGAATTGAAACTAAAGTAAGCGAAAACAGACAGATTATCTATTATAATAAAAATAATTATTCTCAGAAACTTTCTGAGGCTATTGAACTTAGAAAAAACGGTGCTTTTGTTTCTATGATACCAAATATTTTTGAAAGTGCAAAAAAGGAGATTTAATAATGAGTGATAATAATAAATACTTAACTTTTGCACTTGCAAAAGGGAGACTTGCGAAAAAAACACTGGAATTACTTGAGGAAATCGGAATTACCTGTGAAGAAATGAAAGACAAGGATTCCAGAAAACTTATTTTTGTAAATGAAGAACTGAAACTTAAATTTTTCCTTGCAAAAGGTCCTGATGTACCTACTTATGTAGAATATGGCGCTGCAGACATCGGTGTTGTAGGTAAGGATACTTTGCTGGAAGAAGGCAGAAGAGTATATGAAGTACTTGATTTAGGCTTTGGAAAGTGTAGAATGTGTGTATGCGGCCCTGCCAGTGCAAAAGAACTTTTAAAGCATCATGAAATGATTCGTGTGGCAAGTAAATATCCAAAGATTGCCAAGGATTATTTTTATAACGTAAAACATCAGACGGTAGATATCATTAAGTTGAACGGTTCGGTAGAGTTAGGACCGATTGTGAAGCTTTCTGATGTTATCGTAGATATTGTAGAAACAGGCTCTACACTCCGCGAAAACGGACTTGAAGTTTTGGAAGAAATTTGTCCGCTTTCTGCCAGAATGATTGTTAATCAGGTCAGTATGCAGATGGAGTCGCAGAGAATCGGAACTTTGATTCAGAAGTTAAGAGAATTGGTGAAACAACAATAAAGAAGGTTAATTATATGAAAATTATTAATTTAACAAACGAAACAAAACAGGATATTTTATCCAGTTTATTAAAAAGAAGTCCTAATAATTATGGGCAGTATGAGAAAACAGTAGCAGATATTATTGAAAACGTTAAAAATAATAAGGATGAAGCTGTTTGCGCATATACAAAACAGTTTGATGGATTTGACTTGACTAGTCAAAATATTCGTGTTACAGAAGAAGAAATCGAGGAAGCTATTTCTTCCATGGATGCAGAATTTGTAGCGGTTATGGAAAAAAGTGCAGCCAATATCAGAGAGTACCACGAAAAGCAAAAACGCAACAGCTGGTTTGATGCAAAAGAAGATGGAACCATTTTAGGACAAAAAGTAACACCTCTTGAAAAAGTAGGCATTTATGTTCCGGGTGGAAAGGCTGCGTATCCTTCCAGCGTGCTTATGAACGCTATACCGGCAAAAGTGGCAGGTGTTGATAAAATTGTTATGACAACACCTTGTAATAAAGAAGGAAAAGTAAATCCGGGAACTTTGGCTGCTGCGAAAGTAGCCGGGGTAGATGAAATTTACAAGGTTGGTGGAGCCCAGGCGATAGCGGCGTTGGCTTTCGGAACGGAAAGTATTCCAAAGGTAGATAAGATTACAGGCCCGGGAAATATTTTTGTGGCCCTTGCTAAAAAGAGTGTTTACGGACACGTCAGTATTGATTCTATTGCAGGCCCAAGTGAAATTTTAGTTTTGGCCGATGAAACAGCAAATCCAAAGTATGTGGCGGCAGATTTATTGTCACAGGCAGAACATGATGAGCTTGCTTCAGCAATTTTAATTACAACAAGCAAAGAACTGGCAGAAGAAGTTTCTAAATGGATTGTTGACTTTGTGAGTCAACTTGATAGGAAAGAAATCATGGAAAAATCTCTGGAGAATTATGGCTACATTTTACTTGCAGATACTATGGAAGATGCAATAGAAGCTGCCAATGAGATTGCTTCAGAACACTTGGAAATTTTAACTAAGAATCCTTTTGAAGTTATGACAAAAATCCGTAATGCAGGAGCTATTTTCCTTGGGGAATATTCTTCAGAACCTCTTGGCGATTATTTTGCAGGACCAAACCATATTTTACCTACAAATGGTACAGCGAAATTCTTCTCTCCATTATCGGTAGATGATTTTGTAAAAAAATCAAGCATAATTTGCTATTCGAAAGAGGCACTTGAGAAAGTGCATAAAGATATTGAATTGTTTGCAAAAAAAGAAGGTCTTACAGCTCACGCAAATTCTATTGCGGTAAGATTTGATGAAAATTAAGTAAAAAGACAGGAAGGAACGGTTTTATGGCGAGAGAAGCGTGTATTACGAGAAAAACAAAAGAAACAGATATTCAACTGAGTTTAAACTTGGATGGAACGGGAAAAAGTGATATTGATACCGGTATAGGCTTTTTGGATCATATGCTTTCCGGATTTGCAAAACACGGCTTTTTTGATTTAACCTGTAAGGTTCAAGGTGATTTACAGGTGGATGGACATCACACGGTAGAAGATGTGGGAATCGTTTTAGGACAGGCTATTTTAGAAGCTGTGGGTGACAAAAAAGGTATGAAACGTTATGGCAGTTTTATTTTGCCAATGGATGATGCACTGGCGTTGTGTGCTATTGACTTGTGCGGTCGGCCGTATCTGAATTATTCCTGTGATTTTACGGCAGAAAGAGTCGGCTATTTGGAAACGGAATTGGTGCGTGAATTTTTCTACGCGGTTTCTTATTCTGCAGCTATGAATTTACACATCAAAATGTTGGATGGTATTAATAATCATCATAAAATTGAAGCAATGTTTAAGGCGTTTGGCAAAGCCTTGGATGAAGCTACAAGTATGGACGAAAGAATTACAGAAGTATTAAGTACAAAAGGAAGCCTTTAATTAAGGCGTGGTGATAATATGTCAAAGAAAAGATTTGTGGGTTGTATTTATTTAAAGGACGAAAGAGCGATAAAGCATTTTTCAGACAGTACAATTATAGATACAGACCCTGTACGTCTTGCAAAAAAATACAGCGATAATGGCGTGGATGAAATTATTGTTTATGATATGTCCACAGATGATGCATCTCATGACAGAGCACTTGATGTTCTTAAGGATATCTGTTCCAATGTGGAGGCTCCGGTTGTAGGTGCCGGAAATGTGAAACGTATGGAGGATATTAAGAAAATCCTTTATACCGGCTGTAAAAAAGCAGCGCTCAACTATGAGAAGCAGTCTAATATTGATATTACGGTTGAAGTTTCACAGAAGTTCGGTAAAGATAAGATTGCTGTATGTTTTAGTGACAGTTCGAAAATTACGGACAACAGACAGTTGGTGGATGAATATGTTTCAGAACTTATTTTAGTGGATGATTCTAAAGTAAAGGATGCTATGTTTATCAGTGATTTGGAATTGATTGTTACATTAAAGGATTCTGTGACATTACATCGTATTTTAGAATATTTGGAGATTCCTTGTATTACAGGCGTGACGGGATATGCAATTCATACAAGTATTATGGAACTCAATTCCTTAAAAGCGCTCTGCAAGGAAAGTGGATTGGATGTTAATATGGTGGAAGCTGCTTTTAAATGGAGTGATTTCAAGTTGAATTCCGATGGAATGGTTCCATGTATTGTACAGGATTATAAAACAAATGAAGTACTTATGATGGCTTATATGGATGAAACAGCTTACAATATGACTGTTCAGACAGGAAAAATGACTTATTACAGTCGCAGCAGAAATGAACTCTGGATTAAAGGAGACACAAGCGGTCATTATCAGTATGTGAAATCGTTAACTGCAGATTGTGATATGGATACCATTTTGGCAAAGGTATCTCAGGTGGGCGCAGCTTGTCATACAGGTAGTTACAGTTGTTTCTTTAATGAAATTTTTGCAAAGGAAACGCAGGAAAAGAATCCGATGAAGGTATTTGAGGATGTTATGAAGGTTATTATGGACCGTAAAGAAAATCCGAAAGAGGGTTCTTACACTAATTATTTGTTTGATAAGGGCATAGATAAGATTCTTAAGAAACTTGGCGAAGAAGCTACGGAAATTGTTATTGCAGCCAAAAATCCGAATGCGAATGAAATTAAGTATGAGATTTCGGATTTTCTTTATCATATGATGGTTCTTATGGCAGAAAAAGGTGTTACATGGGAAGAAATCACAACAGAGCTTGCTAACAGATAGGAATGTTTTTTGTTTTTGCGACATACACATTATCAAAAAAGAAGGTTTTTGATAGATGGTTAGCGCAGAACAAAAATTGCAACTCGTTCATTATTTACGTGAAGATAATAAAAAGAATCGTTTACAATTACATAGGCGGGAACAAATTTTGTATGGAAGAGATGTTCCGGATACGATATATGCGGATTCGGAAGATGAAGTTTATGATACAAAGGAAATTGGTTCTTACAAAGGAAAGGACATATCAGGATTTAGAGTACGTTTTATGATTGCTGTAATTCTGTTTTTGTCCTTTTTTTATTTGGATAGAAACAATGAAAAAATTGGAAAGATTGATACAAGCCAAATAGAAATCTATATGGAAGATGACAGCCTGCAATGTCTTGTGACAAATATGTTTGATTTTAATGAATAAATCACGTATACTTGAAAAGATAAAGCATAAATGAAAGGGCGCAAAAAATGAGTCGTTTAGCATTGAGTGATGAAATACTTATGACGGTTGAAAAACCGGCCAGGTATATTGGAAATGAAGTAAATAGTGTCATAAAAGACAAAAATAAAGTGGATATTCGTTTTGCTATGTGTTTTCCGGATGTTTACGAAATCGGTATGTCACATCTTGGAATTCAGATTTTATACGATATGTTTAACCGTTTTGAGGATACATGGTGTGAGAGAGTGTATTCACCATGGACAGATTTAGATAAAATTATGAGAGAGAAAAACATCCCTCTCTTTGCTTTGGAATCCCAGGATGCTGTGAAGAATTTTGATTTCCTTGGTATTACATTACAGTATGAAATGTGTTATACGAATATTTTGCAGATTTTGGATTTGGCGCAGATGCCGCTTTTGGCCTCTATGCGTGATGAAAGCTATCCGATTGTTATCGGTGGTGGACCATGTACGTATAATCCGGAGCCGATTGCAGAATTTTTTGATATTTTTTATATTGGTGAAGGTGAAACCAGATATAGGGAATTGCTTGATTTGTATAAGAACTGCAAAAAAGAAGGTAAATCAAAAGAAGAGTTTTTACATCTTGCAAGTCAGATTCCTGGGATGTATGTGCCTTCTATGTACGATGTGACATATAAGGAAGACGGTACGATTGCGTCCATTTTGCCGAAATATGAAGACGTACCTAAAACAGTATTGAAAGAAATTGAAATGAATGTTTCGGACACCTATTATCCAATGAAACCGGTCGTTCCGTTTATTAAGGTTACGCAGGACAGGGTTGTACTTGAAATTCAACGTGGTTGTATTAGAGGCTGCCGTTTTTGTCAGGCAGGACAGCTCTACAGACCGGTCCGCGAAAGAGATGTGGAAGTTCTCAAAAAATATGCAATAGAAATGTTAAAAAATACAGGACACGAAGAAATATCTTTAAGTTCACTTAGTTCCAGTGACTATTCAAAACTACCGGAACTGATAGATTTTTTAATTGAGGAATGTAGAAAGAAAAATATAAACATTTCCCTTCCGTCGCTTAGAATTGATGCATTCTCATTGGATGTTATGAGTAAAGTCCAGGATGTAAGAAAAAGCAGTCTGACTTTTGCACCGGAGGCGGGAAGCCAGAGAATGCGTAATGTAATTAATAAAGGCTTAACGGAAGAGGTTATTTTAAACGGTGCCAAAATGGCTTTTGAAGGCGGCTGGACAAGGGTAAAACTGTATTTTATGCTTGGTCTTCCATATGAAACGAATGAAGATATTGAAGGTATTGCGGATTTATCCAATAAAATCGCGGCCTGTTTCTTTGAGACGGTTCCGAAGGAAAAAAGAAGAGAAAAGATTCAGATTGTTACAAGTACTTCCTTCTTCATTCCAAAGCCGTTTACACCGTTCCAGTGGGCAAAGATGTGCACTATGGACGAGTTTATTAACAAGGCGCAGATTACCAAAAGAGCTATTGGAAATCAGTTAAATCAAAAGAGTATTAAATACAACTGGCATGAAGCTTCTGTCAGTGTGTTAGAAGGTGTTTTTGCCAGAGGTGACCGTAAATTATCCAAGGTTATTCTTAATGCCTATAACAAAGGTTGTATTTATGATTCATGGGATGAGTATTTTGATAACGAAAAATGGATGCAGGCCTTTGATGAAGAAAATGTATCAATTGCATTTTATACTACAAGAGAAAGAGATTTGGATGAAATCTTCCCTTGGGATTTCCTTGATTGTGGCGTAACAAAAGAGTTCTTGAAACGTGAATGGATCAAAGCGGGCAATGAAGAAGTATCCTTAAATTGTAAATTAAAGTGTCAGGGCTGTGGTGCTAATCGTTTTGGTGGCGGCATTTGCTTTGAAGAAAGACAGAGTGAAGGTTAGGAGGGCTGGCATATGAAAGTAAGAATGAAATTTTCCAAAAACGGCCCTATTAAATTTATTGGACATTTGGATGTAATGCGTTATTTCCAAAAAGCCATCCGAAGGGCAGAAATTGATATTGCATATTCACAGGGCTTTAGTCCGCATCAGATTATGTCTTTTGCACAGCCACTGGGAGTTGGCGTGGAAAGTAATGGCGAATATGTGGATGTGGAATTAAATACGGCAGTATCTTCCAAAGATGTTATGGACAAGTTAAATGCTGTAATGAACGAAGGAATCAAAATTGAGTCGGTTAAGAAGTTGCCTGAAGGTGCTATGAATGCAATGGCAAGTGTAGCAGCTTCAAAATATTTGATTTCTATAAAAAATGGCTATGATTTGGGTGTTGACTTTTATAGTCAATGCGAAAAATTGTGTCAAAAAGAACACATTTATATTGTGAAGAAGACTAAAAAAAGTGAAGTGGAGATGGATTTAAAACCGGCCATTTATGAAATGAATGTTACCAAAGAAGGTTTAATGATGCTTGTGGATTCCAGCAGTTCCGGAAATATCAAGCCAAATCTTGTTTTGGAAGAAGTTTGTAGGGAAAATGGTATTGAATATAATCCACTGGCATTTGCAACAAGGCGTCTTGATATGTATACAAGATTAAATGATGGCAAATTGATTCCTATGGATGAGGTTGGAGAAGATTTCTAATGAAATTAATTATCACAAAGTATAAGCAGGGATTAGGGCTGTTTGGATTAGAAGAAAACAGTCTTGTAGAAGCTAATATTTACGATGTAAAACAGGAAATTTGCATAGGGGATATTTATTTAGGCAGAGTTAATAAAATTCTGCCTAATTTGGGTGCCTGCTTTGTTCGGATAGGTGGTAAAGAGGAAGTATTTCTCCCTTTTGATGAAATAACGGGAACTTTAAAACCCGGCGATTCCGTGCTTGTACAAATAAAAAAAGAAGCCTCCAAAGGGAAAAATGCACTTGGTACAACCAAACTGTCAATTAGTGGTATGTATTGTGTTGTAAATTATGAGGCTCATTCGATTGAGGTATCCTCAAAACTTTCTATGGAACAAAGAAACTATTGGAAAAAGACTTTAAAGGAAGTATTAAGTTCACAGGATATCCGGCCTGAAGATAAAGAAATATTATTAAAATATTGTTTGATTGTTCGCACCAATGTATCAAAAGCGCCCAATGCATCAGAGGTTGTTTCTGAATGGATTTCGCTTGCAAAAAAGCTGGATTTTGTCTTGGAAAAGGGAAGATATCAAAGTCTTTTTTCTAAACTATACAGTGAAGAAAATCAATATATAAATCATATTAAGAATTTACCTCAAGACAATTTAGAAGAAGTAATAACAGACGATGTGAATGTTTACAATGAATTACAGGAAACATTTAAAAATGTTTCTGAAATGATGAATAAATTCCGTTTGTATCAGGATAGTTTTCCGATTTCAAAATTGTATGCACTTGATGCTAAGATGGAAGAAGCTTTGAGTAAAAAAGTGTGGCTTAAATGTGGCGGCTTCTTGGTAATTGAACCTACAGAAGCATTGACGGTTATTGATGTCAACAGTGGTAAATACGAGAAAAAAAGCGATTCCGAAGAGTACTACAAAAAAGTAAATGAAGAAGCGGTAACTGAAATTGCAAGACAATTGAAACTTCGTAATATATCAGGGATTGTTATTATAGATTTCATAAATATGAAGTCAGATCAGAATCAATGTGAGCTTTTAGATAAATTGTCAGTACTTGTTTCAAAAGATAGAGTAAAAACGTATGTAATGGGAATGACTTCTTTAGGACTTGTGGAGATGACCAGAGCAAAAATTGAAAAGCCATTATGGGAACAATTAAATTAAGAAGGGGTTATAATGTATATCTTTTGATTTATATAATTTGGGATTTTGTGAAATATCTAAATTAGGAGAGAAATATTACATGGAATTGAAATGTTTGACGAAAGTTAAGGATGGTAAGTATCTTAAAAATTATGAACTGGAATATTTGAATAAAGGTGGTAAAACAAAGAAATATGAAATTGTTTCACGTTCCGAAATAACATCAGCAGAAGAATTGGGTGAAAAAGTCAGTGGTGTTTCCATTGTGGCGCTGTATGAAGGCAAGCTGCTTTTGTTAAAAGAGTTCAGAATGGCTGTGAACCGACATATTTATAATCTTTGTGCGGGAATGATAGAAAAAGATGAAACCATCGAAGAAGCCATAAAGAGAGAATTACATGAAGAAACGGGTCTTTTTGTAGATGAGATTATAGATATTTTACCCCCATCCTATGCAGCAGTTGGTTTCTCGGACGTACAGACAAGTATTGCTATTATTAAGGCAAAAGGAATACTTTCAGACGAATTTTTATCGGATAACGAAGAAATCGATGCATGCTTTTATACAAAAGATGAAGTCAAAGAACTTTTACAGACTGAAAAATTTAGTTCAAGGGCGCAGGTAATCGCTTATTTCTTTTCCAAAGATGGATTTGATGCCATTCCAAGCATCATAAAGAAATAAGGCGTTGTATAAAACATCGAATTGCCAAAAAAGGCAGAGATACAATACGCAAAAACAGTAATACCGGAAATGATTGCATAGGAAGGCAGTTGTTTCCGGTTTTTCATACAATAAACAAAGAGGAGTACAAGTCCGGCTATGTAAAAAATGGCCGCAGGTATACCCATAAAAAGAGCGCACTGGATGTATTCGTTGTGAGGTCTGTCATAGCCCATACCATCATTAAAAAATGAATAGTAGGTACCTTCAGGACCATAACCAAAAAGTGGTCTTTCTTTAATATATTTAAAAGAATGCTTCCAAAGTTTAATTCTGTATGAACCGGCTTCATCAACATCAGCGGCATTTGTTGTAATTTTTTCAATATCCTTTCCAAATACGCCAAAATTATTACGTAGAATATGTGTCTGGGAATCAACACCTATACTCACAATAATGAATAACAAAAAGGCGATAATCGCGCTTATAACAAAACTTTTTCCTTTGTTGGATAATGGCATAAGAATCAGGGCTAAAATGATTCCAAACAACACTGCCAGATAAGAACCGAAGGTATCTACATTAATGAGGGTGTAAACATTAACACAAAACATCAGGGCATATAGAATTTTTATGTATATCTTTTTTTCGTATAAAAACAAACCGCACAACAACATTGAGCTAAGTGTTAATAAATATCCGAAATGATTTTGGTTAAAAAAGATAGAAGTAATACTTCCTTTGGAGAAAAAGTCCGTACATAAAGAAGTTGCTACAAGTGTAAAAAAACGCATAAGCCATAATCTGATTTTTTCGCTTTTTAATGTACGTACACCGATATAGCAAGCGGCGTAAATCAGATAAGAAATATATCCGTCCATTCTGTGCCCGCCAATGATGGCAAGCTCTTTATCGTCTGCCAAAATAACGGAAATAAGTCCCCATAATAAAAGAATTATGAAACAAATATCCCATTTTTGCGGTTTGAATTCTTTGTTTTTGATACTTCGATATATAATAAATATAGCAAAAGCAATTGCAGAAAAACCGGCAAAATAGTATATTGTTCCATGTAAATAACCAAAATAATCTATTATAAAATCATATTTTTCATATAAGAAATTTTGTCCAAGTTGTTCAAACCAAAGAGCAGCGATTAAAATAAAGAGAATAATATGCATATAATTTCCTCACAATGTAATTAATAAACATTTTAATTTTAACATATTACATATAATTTAGTAAATGTATAGTAAATGATTTGAAATGTAAAAAAAGCCTAAAAAACCGCTTGACATAACAGATATTGGGTGTTATTCTTTATGAGTATGCCGCATAACGAGGTAGAAGTGTGCCCTTTGGCACCACCAAAGTTAGCGAGTAAATGATATAGGAGGTGCCCTATGTACGCAATTATTGCAACAGGTGGAAAACAGTACAAAGTTTCTGAAGGCGATGTAATCAGAGTTGAAAAACTCGATGTTGAGGCTGGAAACGCTGTAACTTTTGACCAGGTAATCGCAGTAAGTGATAACGGACTTAAAGTTGGTGAAGCAGTAGCTAACGCAACAGTTTCCGGAACAGTTATGGATCAGGGAAGAGCTCGTAAAGTTATCGTTTACAAATATAAGAGAAAAACAGGTTACCATAAGAAAAATGGTCATAGACAAGCATACACACAGGTTAAAATCGACAAGATTAATGCTTAGTCTATTGTAGGATTTGAAGTATGACTACAATTGTTATTAGAAAATCAAGTACCGGAGAATATCGGAATTTTGTTTGTTCGGGTCATGCAGGCTATGGGTTCTTTTTTCAAAAAGATGTTGTTTGCGCATCCGTATCCGTGTTAGTAATCAATACTGTGAATGCTTTGGAAGAAATTGCCAAAGAGGAAATGGAAGTGGTTTCTAACGAAGAAGAGGGATTAATTTTCTGTGCATTTAAGAATGACACATTAAATGACAAAGCAAATGTTTTGATGGATGCCTTAGTACTTGGAATGGACGCAATTTCGAAAGAATATGGCGAAAAGTATTTGAAACTCAAGTTTGAGGAGGTGTAAAACCATGTTAAAGATGAATCTTCAATTTTTTGCACATAAAAAAGGTGTTGGTTCTACTAAAAACGGTAGAGATTCAGAATCTAAGAGATTAGGTGCGAAAAGAGCTGACGGACAATTCGTAAAAGCAGGAAACATTTTATACAGACAGCGTGGAACAAAGATTC
>CAZMND010000037.1:0-19093 GCA_964567585.1 uncultured Lachnospiraceae bacterium | reverse complement strand
TATCTTCTGATAAAGCTTCCTGTAGCAACGAGACGGCAGATAACTTCAAGACCGTGACCGAATACTGTAGCAGGAAGAACTTCCATAGTAGCATTTTCAACATCAGCATCTACATAGTGTGTTTTGATGCCGGCTTCTTTTAATAATTCGAAGTAGTGGATAGAAGTTTTTAAGTTTTCCTTGCCGATACCGTCGATTGTTAAACCAACTGTGTTTTCGCCCGGATCAAAAACTCCGTCTTTTCCTGTACAATCATCCTTGAATTTAAGCAATACGTTGCCGTTTTCAAGCTTGTACACGTCTTTTGTTTTACCAGTATAAATTTTTTCCATTGTAATTATCTCCTTCCGAGTTAAAAAATAATCATCAAAATTAACACAAAATTACTTTATCACAATTTTTTTTATTGTACAATTCGTAAATATGATATAATTTTTATAAATATGAAAAAAAAATTTAGTAAAAATAAGAAAAGAGTATCTATAAAGATGAATTTTTTGTTGGCAAAAGAAGAAGATATGGAAACCATATGCGGTTTGTACAAAAGTGCTATTGGAAGTATGGGGTGTACGTGGGATGAAGGTTATCCTTCTTATGAACATACCCGTTCTGATTTAGAAAGAGAAGCACTTTTTTGTTTGAAAACAGAGGGCGGGGAGATTGTAGGTGTCATTGCAATTGACGATGATAAGCAGGTGGAGATGCTACCATGCTGGTCAGAAGGCGGTGCAGAACTGGCAAGACTTGTGGTGAAGGAAAACTATCAGAATCAGGGAATTGCGGGAAAACTTCTTTTGAATGCAATGGAAGTTTTGAAGCAAAAAGGATATGCCTATGTACATTTCCTGGTCAGCCAAAATCACACCAAGGCTCTCAGGGCATATGACAAACTGGAATTTGACAATGTGGGTGAGTCGGATTTATACGACGGCCTATGGTGGTGCTACGAAAAAAAACTTTAATATTTTAAAGTGAAACGATGTTGAATTAATAGGACTTTTGTTCTATAATATAAAGAGACGTTTAGCATTTTATGGATAGGTATAGATATGACAGAAAAAAAACCAAGTCTATTTTATAAAATATATATGGGAATGAAAAGTTCTAAACTGCTTTTGTGTATCAGAAGTAGTTTAATTATGTTGATTCCGGTTTTGTTAATTGGATCAATTGCACTGATGCTTAAGTCATTTCCGATTGATGCGTATCAGGAATTTATTGGCAGTTTTTGCCATGGAATTATTGCTACGTTTTTGTCGCTGATATATTCAGCCACCTTCGGAGTGTTGTCTTTGTATGTCAGTATCAGTATTTCTATATGTTATACGCAGCAGATAGGAAAAGATAACAGACATCCGTTGGGCCCAATGATTGCATCATTGGTGGCATTTTTGATTGTAAGCGGAACGATGGAAAGCGGAGCCATTAACACGGAAGGGCTTGGCGCGGCAGGTATGTTTACCGCTGTCGTAAGTTCTCTTGTGGCATCGTGGCTATATGATGTTTTAAGTAAAAAAACGAAGAGAAGAGTCCGCCTGTTTACGGAAGGCGACGATGAAGTATTTAGAAATACGTTATTTGCGCTGACGCCAACCGCAATTGTCGCAGCGGTAGCAGCACTTGTTAATTCGTTGTCTATGATGCTCTTTGACGGAAGAAATTTACATATGCTTTTCTCAAGTGGTGTGGAAAGTATATTTGAAGGTGTAGGAAGAAATTTAGGAAGCCTATTGTTATTTATATTTGTCACACATCTTTTATGGTTCTTTGGTATTCACGGAAATAATGTGTTGGAACCGGTTTGTCAGGATTTATTTGCATCGGCGATGGACGTAAATCAGCAGCTTATTGCACAGGGAATGGAAGCGACGGAAATCCATAGCAAGACGTTTCTGGATGTATTTGTAAATATGGGTGGTAGCGGAAGCGTAATGTGTCTTCTTATAGCTATTATGGTATTCAGCCACAGAAGAAGTAATCGAAAACTTGGTATGATGGCTGCAATTCCGGGATTTTTTAATATCAGCGAGTTGATTACCTTTGGGTTACCAATCGTCTTTAATCCGATATTTATCATTCCATATTTGTTGGTGCCAATGGTCATTGCGACTACCAGTACTCTGGCGGTGGAAATCGGATGGGTTCCGATTGCGGTGAATCACGTGGAATGGACAACTCCGATTTTGTGGAGCGGCTATTTGGCAACGGATTCTATAGCAGGCGTAATTTTACAGGTTATAAATCTGGTAATCGGAACTTTGATTTATGCACCTTTTGTTAAAATTTTTGATAAAGAAATGATTCGTGATGCAAACCGTAAGATGGACCAGCTTGTAGATCTTCTGAAGAAAAGCGAAGAAACCAGAGAAGTGGTACGTGTTCTTTCTTTAAGAGATGTAGGTGGCATGGTGGCCAGACATCTGGCAGAAGATTTGCAGACACAGCTTATCGACAGAAAACCGATTATGTATTATCAGCCACAGTATAACAATAAAGGTGAATGTGTCGGAGCAGAAGCATTACTGCGTTGGAATCACAGTATTTATGGTATGGTATATCCGCCACTTGTTATTCAGGTGGCCGAAGAATCCAATAAATTGATTGAACTGGAAAAAAATATTTTTGTTACGATTATGGAATCTATGCCGGAGCTTGCCAAGGCATTAGGTGAGGATATTAAGATTTCGGTTAACGTTACAGGCACAACGATTCAGTCTGATGAATTTGAGAAGTTCCTTGTACAATTAAGTAAAGATTATCCGAGATACAGTAACAGGGTAGTTATTGAAATTACGGAGCAGGCAGCACTGTCTATTCAGGAAGAGCTCATTGACCGACTGACGAGAATTGCGAAACGTGGTTATGGTTTTGCAATTGATGATTTCTCTATGGGAAGTACATCTATTAAGTATCTTCAGACCAATGTATTCAATTTGATAAAATTGGACGGATCTATGACAAGAGTAATTCTGAAAAACAGAAGAAGCAAAGATATTATTGCTTCGATTACCAAGTTGTCCAGTGATTTGGGGATTGATGTTTTGGCTGAATATGTAGAGACAGAAGAACAAAGACAGGCATTGGAAGAAGTGGGTTGTTATCTCTATCAGGGATGGTTATACAGTCCGGCGGTGCCGATTGAAAAATTGCAGGTTGTGAAAAATAAAAAGTAGAGAACGTGTTATAATGGGTGTGTACATAATGTGCATACCCATTTAGAATTAAATAGGGGAAAGAAAGGAAAATTTATGAAGAAATTAAAACTTGGAAAATACAATTTGATAGGATATGCGTGTTTAATTGTGGCATTTTTAGTCGATTTTTATATTACATTGCCGGCACTCAATGTTCACAGCAATGCTTTTTGGTCGCACATTATTGTGTACTTGGGTCTTGGTTTTGTGTTCTCATTGCCGTTTAGTAAAAAGTATTGGCCAATTGATTTTAGGTTTAAAAAGTGGTCTGTGTTATCCAAATTTTGGGGTGTACTTGTGGGAATCTGCGTTTTGGTATTGCTCCTTGGAAACTTTATTTCATCGCCACTTTTTCATGCAAAAAGATATGCAAATCTGATTCAGGTACAGACAAGTAATTTTGAAGAGGATATTAAAGAGAACGAAGACATTAATGACATTGCTCTTATGGATACTGCCAGTGCGAGGATTATCGGGGAAAGAGCCATTGGTTCTTTGGCAGATGTAGTCAGTCAGTACGTAGTAAGCAGTGAATACACAACTTTTGATTACGACGGAAAGCCAATGAAAATTGCAACACTGGAGTATGCGGATTGGTTCAAATGGTTTAATAACAGAAAAGAAGGTATTCCGGGATATGTTCTGGTGGACCCCGTTGCTAATGAAGCAACGTACGTAAAATTGGATACGCCGATTAAATATACATCTTCAGGCCGTTTTGGCGACAATTTACAGAGATTGCTGCGCTACAAGTATCCTACGGCTATTTTTGAAGGATATTATCTGGAACTGGATAATGAAGGAAAACCGTATTATATCTGTCCGACAATGACTGCAAAAATCGGTATTTTTGGCGGTCAGGATGTGAAAGGTGTAGTTATTTGTGATCCTACAAACGGCGAATGTCAATACTATGATGTGGAAAATGTGCCAAGCTGGGTAGACAGAGTATATGACGGTACTCTTGTTCAGGAAAAATATGACTGGTATGGTATGTATTCCGGTGGATTTTGGAATAGTGTCATTGGAAATAAAGGGTGTAAAGTAACGACCGATGATTACGGCTATAAAGTATTAAACGGTGATGTTTGGATTTATACGGGGGTAACTTCGATAAATGGTGATGAATCCAATATTGGATTTGTGATGATAAATTTGAGAACCTGCGAATGCAAGTATTATGAAATTGCAGGTGCGGAGGAATATTCCGCAATGTCTTCGGCAGAAGGTCAGGTACAGCATTTGGGATACAGAGCGGCTTTTCCTTCGCTTATCAACATCGATGGTTCGCCCACATATATTATGGTACTAAAAGACAATGCCGGGCTGGTAAAAATGTATGCTATGGTAAATGTACAAAAGTATAATATTGTAGCTACGGGAAGTACCCAGAAGGAGGCACTCGCTGAATACAGACGTCTTTTAAAAGAAAATGGAGTTATTAGCAGTGAACAACTTGCGACGGAGAATGTGCCGTCTAAGAAAATAACTATCGCAGACATTCAGTTTGTGACCACGGGTGGCGAGACTTATGTCTATATTAAGGACACCAATAAGGGTGTTTATAAACAGAGTTTTGCAGAAAATGAAAGCCTTATTTTACTGAATATCGGTGATATTATTACAGTGTATTATGAAGAAGATGAACAGGCAATTAAAGAACTTGTAAGTTATAAGTAGTAGGAAAGAGTGGGGATTTAGATGATTTGTAAAAACTGTGGCGCCGAGATAAGCGGGGAAGAATTGTTGTGTCCTTATTGCGGCGCGGAAAATGCGGATGTGGCAAAACAGGAACAGCAGGATTATATAAGAGAGTACAATAGAAAGAAAAGAGCCTTGAAAAAGGTTCCGGATAAGGTTGTCAAAAAGACCACAAAAGTGCTTGTATATGGTGCCGGCATCGTTCTTGGCGTTATTATTTTAACATTTTTGGTAATTATGGCGTTTTCTAACATAATGCGCGGAGATATGCTGGCCAAACAGGAAAAAGAAATCAATAAGTTGGAGGAATACTATGATGCAGGTGATTATTCAGCTATGTCAGAATACCTCGATAAAATTGATAAAAGAGGTGGCAGCTATGAGAAGTATTGTAGGGTCGCAGACCTCTACAATGGTATGGATTGGCGAATTGATAGCCTGAAAAGTAACAGCGAGTTTGTTGCGAAAATAGATTTAGATGCGACATTGGTGGAGCGGGATTTGGAATGGTGCATAGAAATACTCTATGAAATTCATGAAATGGAGGAACTGGGTTTCCCTTATGGTGAAAAGACGGGAGCACTCTTTGTCAGGGAACAGTATGTGAGTGCCTTGAAGGAGTATGCATTACTTACGGATGAGGAAATTCAGAGTGCCATATTTATGTACAATGAAGAAGAAAATGATTATATGGAACTGGCGGAGATTTCAATTCAAAGGATGGAGGAACATTTTCGGTGAAATGTAAAAATTGTGGGGCAAATTACAAGACGCGGGAATTAAAATGTCCCTACTGTAATACGGAAAATCTTATAGGAAAAATTTGGCAGACCGAGAGAAGTCAGGCAGAGCTCGACTATGAAAATGAAAAGAAAAAAGTCGGTAAAGCGTTACTTTCGCCATATATGATGGAACGTATGTTGAATCGTGCACTGGTAGTAGTGATAGGGTTGTACATAGTTTCATTTGCTATTATTGTATTGGTATTTTTGTTTTCTGTGCTTTGGGAAGAACTGTATTTTTCTATGAATAAAGAAAAGATAGAGACGCAGATGGCAGAGTATTATAATGCAGGGGAATATGAAAAACTCGATTTGTATATGGAAGAAAATTTTGTTGGGTTGCAGGACTATTATGCATATACTCAGGCAACCATATTAGTCTATTACTATAACGAATATATGGAAGCCAGACTGGGATTTGAAGCTTTGCCGGAGGAAGAAAAACTGACGGATGATTATTATTTAGAGTATGCTTTGAAGGATTCTGTAGCAGTATATACTTTGGATTGCGGAATATATAGCGAGCCCAATGAGAAAAATGAAGAGATATACGAAAAATATCAGAAAGAGATTAAAGCTTATTGGATAGGTACCTTGGGACTTTCCGAAGAGGATGTCGAAAAACTCAGTAGTGTAGACTATTATTTGTTGAGTGATGAAATAGAAAGAATTGTACAGGATATAAAAGAGCGGAGGTGCTGGTAATGAGAAAGAAAACAGGAAAACCCTCTACTTTAAAAAATGTATTAAAAGCGCTCTTTGTTCTTTTTCTTGTTGTGAACTGGCTGTATATGGCTGTTTTTATGGTATATATGGCTTTTGAGGAGGGGACAGATTATTACAATTCTGAAGCTTTTTTGATAAACGAGTGTGACGAATACTATTATGAAAAGAAGTACCAGGAATTGTTTGAGCATATGCACCTGTATAGTACCTATGATGAAAAATATGATGTGTACTGGGAAGTTTTGGATGCCTATGTGGATTTGCAGGAATATTTGAAGTGGCAGAAAGTAGCTTCGGAGGATATTGAGGATGCACGTGAAATGGAAGAATTTTATTATAATAAGGTTTTAGAAAGTGCCAAAAACTGCCAATTTCCACAAAACCAAAGATATTTAGATGATTTTGTGGAAATGCTGGAGTAATAATTATTTATCGGCAACAGTGGTAGTATCCTCTTTACGGTTTTTAATATACCACCATTTGAAAACGGCGCTGCCAATAATGATAAAATAACCGATGATACTTAAATAGTCCGGAATCTGGTCTAAGAAAACGAAGCCCAGTATGGCGGCAAAAAGTATTTGGAAATAGTCAAATACGGATATATCCTTGGCGGGGGCCTTGGTGTAGGCGGCGGTAATACAAAATTGTCCACCGGTTGCGCTGACACCTGCCAGTAAAAGGAAGATGAACTGTTTTAAGGTCATAGGGACATACTGTGCTATTAAAAATGGTGCGGTTACAATGCATGAAAACAGAGAGAACACAAGTACAATCACGGGACCTCGTTCGCCCTGCTTCCCAAGTTTTCTGACAAAGGTATATGCAAGACCGGCCATAAGACCTCCGAGAAGGCCTATGAAGGCATTTACAAATTCCATATCAAAGGCAGGTTTTATGATAAACAAGGAGCCGATAAAGGCAACAATAACAGCGCCCCATTCCACTTTATTTGCTTTTTCTTTTAGGATAAAATAAGAAAAGATAATGGCAAAAAAGGGTGACAGTTTATTAAGCATATTGGAATCGGACAGATTCAATTTATCGATGGCATAAAAATTGCAAATAACACCTAAAATGCCGGCGATACTTCTGGCGGCAAGAGAAGGAATGCTGTCTTTTCGGATATAAAAATTTTTTTCACTGCGGGCCAACGTAATGGCTGCAAATATAACAGGAAAAACATTTCGAAAGAATGTTTTTTGCATAGTTGGTAAGTCGCCGGAAATTCGGACAAAAAATGTCATAAAGGAAAAGAAAAGACCGGCACATATAATAAGAATAATACCCTGACTTTGTTTTTTCATATAAAAACTCCTTATGCGGATTGTTTCCAAAGAAACATTCTAGCACAAATAAATTTGGATGCAATATAGTTTTATTATAAATAATGTTTGGATAAGAGGTGACAAAAGTGGCAGTATATAATGCACTTAGTAAAGAACTGCAGGAAAGAATAGAATATGACAGACAGACGGGCAGGAAGAATCCAAATGCCTGCAAAGACAGTGACGCAATGCGCAGATTTGAAGCTCATGATAAGCCGTATTTGTGGCGCCCTACTTTTGTCAGTGACACAGAGAAAATTCTGCATAATCCGTATTACAACAGATACAGTGATAAAACCCAGGTTTTTTCTTTGTATAAAAATGATGATATTTC
Organism: uncultured Lachnospiraceae bacterium; assembly: GCA_964567585.1. Lineage (GTDB taxonomy): Bacteria > Bacillota > Clostridia > Lachnospirales > Lachnospiraceae > CALZKI01. The sequence goes on along the minus strand of CAZMND010000037.1, from coordinate 11,028 downwards.
AAGAAGAGCTTATCATGTACAGCTTGTGGCGCGTGTGGCGAGAAATATTGGTGCGCTCCTTGGACTCAATAATGATTTGATTGAGGCAATTTCTCTTGGGCATGATTTGGGACATACCCCCTTCGGACATGATGGAGAGCATCTTTTGGACGGGTTGTACCGTGAAAAAACAGGCAGAAGATTTTTTCATAATGTGCACAGTGTCCGTGTGCTCGATAAACTGATTTGCAGAAATGTAAGTTTGCAGACTTTGGACGGAGTGGTTTGTCATAACGGCGAGATGGAACTGAAGGAATACAGGCCGCATACACTTTCTGGTTTTGAGGAGTTTGATGAGAGACTGGAAAACTGTTATTTGACGGAAGAAGCCAATAAAAAACAGGTGCCGTCCACTTTGGAAGGGTGCGTTATGCGAATTTGTGATATTATTGCGTACCTTGGCAAAGACAGACAGGACGCGGAACGCCTTAAAGTGGTGGAAAACAAAGATATTTTTTCAAAGCTGGAAATTGGACATAGCAATGCGGAGATTATCAATAATCTGGTTGTAAACATTGTGGAAAACAGCTACGGAAAAGATTATCTTTGTATGGACGATAATTATTTTGAAGCGTTAAAACTTGCCAAAAAAGAAAATTATAAATTTATTTACGGCAATGAAGATATGAAAAAAGTGGTGGAAGAACAAATTAGACCGATGTTTGCCTGCGTATACGGGGAACTTTTAAAGCAGGCGGAGGAAATGCGGAAGGATTCCATTTTGTATACGCACCACATTGAATTTCTAAAAGAACAGAACAAGTATCAGTCCTACTTTAATATAGAAGATTATCTGGCAGAGGATAAAAATCAGATAGTTGTCGACTATATGGCAAGTATGACGGATGATTATTTTGTGGAGTTGTATCATTATTTGTTCCCGAAGGGAAAATACGGTGTGGAATATAAGGGATATTTTTAATAGGCAATATAAAACGGCTTCCTCTATAGGAAGCCGCCGTCTATTGTGATGATTTGTCCGGTTAAATATTTTGGTGAATTGATAATCTGGAATACGAGGCTTGCCACTTCTTTGACAGTGCCAAGGCGGTTTGCGGGAATTTCTTCTATCAGGGCATTCATTTCTGCCGGAGAGAATTTTTTGTTCATATCCGTATCAATAACACCGCAGGAAATGGCATTCACTGTGATGTTACTTGGAGCCAGTTCCTTGGCAAGCGCTTTTGTGAAGGCATTGACGCCACCCTTTGAGGCAGAGTAGGCAACCTCCATACTTGCACCTGCGTTGCCCCAGATGGAGGATATGTTAATGATAACGCCGCCTTCATTTGCAAGCATTTTAGGGATGCTGAGCTTGCTGGTGAAAAAAACAGAATTTAAATTGGTGTCGATTACTTTTTGCCATTCATCCACAGAGGTGTCTTGTAACAGACCGATATGTGATACACCGGCGTTGTTAATGAGGACATCCAGAGACTCTATTTCGGAAAAGAGGGTCCACACCTCAGCAAAGTTGCCCATGTCGGTTTTATGGGCTTTGCACGGAACGTTATAGGCTTCCGAAAGTGTATTTGCAATTTCCTGCAATTTTTTATATGAATTTTTACAAGTTAAATGTAATTGATAACCGTTTTGTGCTAAAATAGTAGCGATGGCTAAGCCAATACCACGGCTTGCGCCTGTAACGAGAGCTGTTTTCATAGAAAACCTCCAAACATAAAAATTATTATCTTACAAATACTATACACAAAAGAAAGAAAAGGTACAAGATATGAAATGCGATATTATTATAATTGGTGCGGGTCCGGCGGGACTTTCTGCAGCGGTTTATGCAAAAAGGGCGGGCTTTAGTACTCTTGTTTTGGATAAAAGTCCAATTAGCGGCGGTCAGGTATTGTCAACCTACGAGGTAGACAACTATCTGGGAATTCCGGGCGTTACCGGAATGGAACTGGGGGATAAGTTCAAAAATCACGCCGTGACAGCAGGGGCAGAGTTTGTGTGCGCCAATGTTTTATCTATTGAAGCGGATGGCGATACAAAGGTGGTCCATACAGATAAAGAAGATTATGAGGCGGCAGCGGTTATTTTTGCAGTTGGTGCACATCATGCAAAGCTTGGCGTAGAAGGTGAAGAAGCCTTGACGGGTATGGGAGTTTCTTATTGTGCAACCTGTGACGGTGCGTTTTTCAAAAACCGCAAAGTTGCAGTTGTGGGTGGTGGCGATGTGGCTATCGAAGATGCTATCTTTTTGGCAAGAGGCTGTGAAAAAGTGTACGTAATTCATAGAAGAGATACTTTTAGGGCGGCGCATAGTCTTGTGGAGAGAGCAAGACAGATGGAAAACATCGAATTCATAATCGACACAACGGTAGCTGAAATCTGTGGTGAAGATATGGTTGAGAAGCTGGTGCTTACAAATGTGAAGACAAAGGAAAAGAGTGAACTGGAAGTTAATGGTATTTTTATTGCGGTAGGTATTGTGCCGGATACGGATATTTTACAGGGGGCTGTGGAGATGGACGAGAAGGGCTACGTACTTGCGGATGAGCTTGGAAACACCAATGTTCCGGGGATTTTTGTGGCCGGAGACTGTAAGAAAAAGAAGCTGAGACAAATCATAACAGCAGTTGCGGATGGTGCGAATGCTGTTACAGGTGTGGAAGAATATTTTAATTCATAAGGTTGACAGAACTCTATAGGTATGATATATTCAAAACTCTCGTAATAATTTTGTAACAATTTGAATAAAATATGTAACAAATGTATTTTGAACGTATTTTATTCCGGTGTATGCGAATTGTTTGCGAGGAATATACCTATGGAGTTTTTTTATGAAAAATAGATGTGTTAAATATTTAGTAGGAATCGGTTTAATGCTGCTTGTTGTTTTTTCATCGGAAATGACAGCGAGGGCAACGGAGGAGAGTCGTAATACTCTGCATAATAGTGATATTGGAATTGATCTGCGAGCGTTTTTTGAAAACCAGGTTGAAAAGATGGATAGGGAGTTCTGGCATTTGGCCATTGCACAGGTAAATGACTATGTAAATGTGCGCTCCATTCCAAGTGAAGATGGTGAAGTGGTTGGCAAGTTATACAACAATTCTGTGGGAGAATTATTGGCAGTAGAAAATGACTGGTATCATATTTCGTCAGGAAATGTAACAGGATATGTAAAGGCTGAGTACTGTGTGGCAGGGATGGAAGCCATTGAACTTGCCAAAGAACTGGATACAAGAATTGCTACGGTGAAAACGGTAACTGCTTATGTTAAAGAGGATATGTCAGAAGACGCAAAGGTGCTGGGCTATCTTGCCATGGGCGATCAGGTGCTCGTTTTGGAGGAAGGCGATGAGTGGTGCAAGGTCAGCATTGAAGAAGGCGACGGCTATGTTTTGAAGGATTTGGTGCGTTTGCATTCAGAGTTTGTGACAGCGGAATCAAAGGAGGAAGAGGCGGCAAGACTTGCGGCTGAAGCAAAGGAACGTGAAGAAGCAAGAAAAGCAGCCAGAATTGCGGCCGAAAAGGAAGCAGCAAAGAAGGCGGCAGAAGCTGTGATTTCAGTTGATCCTTCTGAAATAGGAATTGAAATTGCCAATTATGCATGTCAGTTCGTAGGTAATCCGTACAAATGGGGTGGCACAAGTTTAACGGAAGGTGCCGACTGCTCCGGATTTGTTATGAGCGTGTATGCTAATTTTGGTATTGAACTTCCGCATTCGTCAGCAGCAGACAGAAAAGTAGGATATGAAGTAGGAAGCTTGGCAGAAGCAATTCCGGGAGACATTATCTGTTACTCCGGCCACGTTGCGCTATATATCGGTAACGGCCAGATTGTACACGCTTCCACGGAAAAGACAGGAATTATTATTTCCAATGCAGATTATAGAACGATTCTTTGCATAAGACGTATCTTTTAATACGCCTTGAAGAATTTTCTAATGAATATGAGATGTGATTTTGATTGAGAAAAACTTGTTTGTACGGTTGATATTACGGTTTTCTCAATTTAAACCGCGTAAAAATGCGTGTATTTACGGTTTATATTGGGTTTGCACTAATTCAACCGTAAAAATTTATAAAAAATCACAATAATTACGGCTATATTTGGGGTTTTTAAATCTAAACCGTAAATAAGATTTGGATATTACGGTTGAAAAAACGTATAGTTAAATACAACCGTAAAAAGTACTGAAATAGTACGGTTTAATTGTAAAAATATATAAAAATAACCGTAATGTTATTTTTGCTGAGTGCGATGGACCTGTACATCCAATACGTAACGCTGAAAAGAGAGTTTTGTATTTATTCTGCCAATTATCTGAAAATTGTGTATCGAGTTATCCACAATAAAAAAAGTCAGATTTTGTCGATAAAACATAGAAAAAACGGAAGTTATACACATTTTCCACAATATTTTTTGATTTTATGTGTATAAGTTATGGTAACTAATATTTTGAAATATGTGCGTTAAATTGTTGCACAATTCACCTAAAATATGGTATAATGCATATACAATAACTACGGGAAGGGTGATGAATATGAAATTTATTATCATAGGCAAGAATATTGAGGTTACGCCGGGGTTAAAGGCAGCCGTAGAGGACAAAATCGGTAAGCTTGAAAAATATTTTACAAAGGAGACAGAAGTACACGTTACATTGTCAGTTGAAAAAGACAGACAGAAAATTGAAGTTACAATCCCTGTTAAAGGAAACATTATCCGTTCAGAACAAGTTAGCAGTGATATGTACGTATCAATAGATTTAGTAGAGGAGATTATTGAACGCCAGTTAAAGAAATATAAGACTAAATTAGCAGACAAGCAGAAGGGCAGCGGTTTCTTCCATGAAGATTTCTTTGAAAAGGATTATATGGAAGATGAAGAAATTAAAATTGTTCGTTCTAAGAAGTTTGATATCAAACCGATGTATCCGGAAGATGCCTGCATTCAGATGGAATTATTAGGACACGGTTTCTTTGTATTTGTAAATGCTGAAACTGATCAGGTAAACGTAGTTTACAAGAGAAAAGGTGGCACATACGGTATCATTGAACCGGAAGAATAAATTGAATATTGAATTTGGGAAAGCCCCGGTAGCGATTGCTACTGGGGCTTATCGTTTGGTATATATTCAGCAATTTTATCTAATGTGCAATTACATATTTCACATAACATATCTAAAGTGTGAGTACTCACATTATTATTTCTTTTCAATCGTGTAATTTGTGCTGGGCTTACGCCGTAATCGTGTATCAATTTATACTGTGTAATTCCTTTTTCTTTTAATGTATCCCACAATTTATCGTAAACAATCATATTAACTAACCTCAAGTGAGTTTTTCTGTATAGTTTTATATTAACCACAAAAGGTGCAGAATAATATTAACCGCGTTTGGTTATTGGAATTTATTGTGGTATTTTGTTGAATGTTAACCGAATATGGTGTATATTGTTGATAACCGAGTGCGGTTAATGTCAAGCGTATGAAAGAGAGGAAGAATATTAATGAATAAAAGAAATAACGGTATACTAAATTTTATTGAGAAATTAAATTTTGATGGGGTAAAAAAGTTTTGGAAGGTATTGCCGAGTATATGGCAACTACTATAATTTGCGTAATATGTTTTGGTACTTGTGTGGAAATGGGCGAGACAATTGGGCTGGAAAAGGAGCCTTATTATTGGTTATATATAACAGTGTATGCATTGGTTTTAGTAGTGTACAAACACATATTTATCAATAAGATAGCAAAAAGAGAACCGATTCATTTGTATAGTAAAGTATTGTTTAATCGTTTGTTTGGTATTTATTTGTTCTTTAGCACAATAATTTCGGCAGCAGTAGAATATTTCATTATGTCAGAAGAAGAAAGATATTACTTGCTTTTGTATATACCGTTAGTATTATTATTTAATTACATAGCAGAAAAGAGATATCACTATTGGGGACTAATCTTTTTTAATACAAAAATATTTGTTGCAGCAATTTTTATAGTAACAATTTGTAATTTTATAGTGTTGCATTTTGCATATAAAGGTGCAGCATTGATAATAGGTGTTATTGCGGTTGTTATTATCATAAGTAAAGGATTAAGTGCAATGGCACCAAATGGAATGATAGTAGATAATCATGGCAATATAGGTTTTTTTTATAGGTTTTAATTATAAAAAATATATAGGGAATATGTATTGAGATGAAAAAAGATAAGAAAAAAAACAGAAATTTTAAAGTGGTTATAATAGTACTTGTAGCAGTAGCGTTATCTATTGCGTGTATTATATATATAAAAAATGCGGAAGGAGAATATCTGAACTTAACGGATGAAGTAATGTTTGAACGTTTCCGGGAAGAACTGCAGAAAAGATATTTTGACTATGAACCGGAAGAAGAAAGTTACATACCCGGCTATACGTGGCAGGAATTATTGGATATGGGTCTTGTGGCAAGGGATAATGACAAAAAGGCGGACAGTGATCTTGACGGTTTAAGCGATTATGATGAACTTATCGTGTATGGCACCAATCCCGCAGCCTTCAGTACGGCAGGGGATATGTACTCCGACAAATATAAAGTGGAAAACGGACTGGATGCGACGGTATATAAGGAAGGTTTTGTAACGCCAAACGTGGAAGAAGGACTGGAAGTGGAACTGGAACCCGTTGATGCGTTGAATACTCATGTATATATGACAGCGTATGTATGGGATAATGATGAAGAACAAAACGGTTACGTGGCAGCCATTACCATAGGCCCATACGAAGGGAACATAAAATACGATTTGTCAAAATATGGTGAAGGAATGACCGCCGGACTGGTAAGATATGGCGGAGAATTTATCAAACTGAATAAATATGTGGAAGATGATATTCTCTCTTGCAAGTATCAGGGTGATACGCCGGCAACGCTTTTAATATACAAAAAGAAGAACGAAAGAAAGGTAATGAAAGCGGTAAAAAACAATGAAATGATAATGCCGGAAGCGGAGGAATATACCTGCTTTGTATCGCCTCAGATATGGAATGAAAAAGTAGGTACTTCTCAGAAAGAAGCTATGCTAAAATTATTGTATAAGGAGTATCAGCATGTGGATGAGGAGCAGTTTGGCATTGTTGCGGAGGAAGTATACCGAATGATGCCGGAAATGTATGTGAAAATATTTGATAAAAACGGTCTTCCTGTGGTGCCTATGCTTGGTGAATGTTATGATGAGACACAGATAAAAAATTTAAGAAAATATGCAACGGTGCCGAAAAGCAGTCCGGAAGAGGAACTTTTTACGGAAAAAACAAATGCCTTTGCGAAGTTTATGGGGATGGATGCAATGTATCAGAACAAGATACTGGCTTTTAAGGATAAATATGCGTTTTATGCGTGGTTAATGGGATATGATTATAACCGGGGCGATGTTAGGGGAGAAGTACAGTGTGTGGATAACGATACATTGTTTAGTGTAGGTAAAGATACTTTTGTATTTCCAAACTTTTCATCCTATATCAGTACCGGCGGGAACTGTATGGGGCTTGCCAGGGTAATGGCTATGCTGTACAACGGAGAGACACTTTATCCCTATGAAAGAAGTTACAGTGGAGATGTGGACTGTTCTTATAGTCTTTACGGCGACGTTCATGGAACGTTGTTTGACAGATATTTGGACGATTACCTGAATAAAAAATATTTTAGCCGTCTTGGGAAAAAGATGCTGGATGAATCAAAACTGACAACGGAAGAAAATAACTTTGTGAACTTTGTAGGTACTTACTGGATGGAAGGCAATGACCTTTTTTATTTAAAAAAACAGTATGAAATCGTAAAGGAAGGACAGAGTCCGAAAGCAGATGCATTGGTTGCATTGTCAGAATACCTTGCAGATGGTAAGGTGGCTCTGGTGTGTATGCTTGGGGAAAGCGGCGGCCATACCATCAATGCCTACGAGGTGGAAAGCTGTACTTATGACCCGAACAAGTTTTTTATTCTCTGCTACGACACGAATTATGTAGGAAAAACCACAACCATTGAAGTGTATGTGAACGAAAAAACAGACACCTTCAGTTATGTGTATGAGCCGTCGGAAAATTTACGGTTCAGTTCGGAAAGTTATTCTTCCACGCTGCTAAAGAGTGGCGAGAAATGCAATATCATCTACTTCTGTGATGAAAATATGAATCCGCTGAAATGAACGGAAAGGATTGAATAATGGAAAAAACGGTGGTATGATAACTATGTTGTATATTTATTTTTTTAATTAGAATCCTTGAAAGAGGAGAGCAGCAGGTAATATAGCCTGTGATGTTATGGATTTGAGAAATGTAAAAGACATTCCGTAGAGGGGTGTCTTTTTTTGTTTTTTTGGATCTAAATTTTAAAGAAGGAGGAAGAGAAGCTAACGTCCCAAATTCCGAAGGAAGTTGGGACGCCACGAAAAACCACAGTTTAATCGAATAAATACACATTTTAAAATTAATGTTAGAAAGAGATGTGGCAATAAATTATTTGAGAAAAAGGCATTCTATAGGGGTGTCTTTTTTATTTTGGAATATAGAAAGGAGATTTATTATATGAAAAAATATGAAATTCAAAATAAAATCAACATGAAAGGTCTTATATATATGAAAAGTAATTTGCTTATAAATGCGAACGATGATATGACTCGTTTGGAACATAATATATTAAACTTTGCGTTAACGAAATTATATAATAGAGTTTGTTCGGGAACGGAAAAAACACCGAGAGTTGAGGTGAAAATAACATCAAAAGAAATAATGCAATATGTGATGGAAAATAAAAGTCATAATAATTATGAAGAATTGAAACAGTTGCCTGAGAGATTAATTTCGAGAGTCATTCTAATTGAAAAAAGAAAGCAAAAACGTTTTCATAAAATAAAAATGATAAAGCAGTGTACATACACAAACGGAGTGCTGACAATTGTTTTTTGTAAAGCAATTATTCCGTATATTATAAAAAATGAAAAGATTTTGTTTAGTACTATTGACTATTTGGCAATAAAAGACATGAAGTCTGTAAACAGTATTAAAATATATGAAATCCTTTGTCAAATGAGCAACAGTATGATTGGTGAAGAAAAGAAATTCACAATGGATATAGTTGAATTAAGATTTGTTTTAGGTTTTATACGTTTCAATAAAAAGGTGATTGAGATATTTAATAAAAATTATTGTGATTGGACGACTATCGAAAGAAAACTGGATAAGCTGGAGCGAAAAATGAAAAATCGGAATAAACAAGCAATTTATAAATATGCACAATATAAAGAACTAAAAAGATGCGTACTGGAAGTGGCAAGAAAAGAAATCTATAAAAATGCGCAGGCAGGAAATTGCGATTATTATTTCGATTACAGACCAATGAAAAGGATAGGGAGAAAAATAATTGAGATTGAGTTCATAATTCATAAAGTTAAGAGTTAACAAAAGTATACGAAAAATAATTTGCCATCCCCTTCCTAATAATTTATAATAAAGTCACACTCCGAGAGAAGGTTTGTTTTATATTAAAATTATAAAGCAAAGGAGGAGTTGTAATGGGAAAAGTAGATGTATGTACCAAGGCGTACATGAGTAATCCCAGGTTTTTCGCGGATGCATTTAATTATTATTTTTTTCAAGGAACTCAGGTTTTAAAACCTGACGAATTAACCATACAGGATACCACAGAAATTATTCTGCCACATGGTGACGGAACGGAAGGAATAATTGTTCCGACGCAGAAATTTTGAGATGTTTTAAAACTATGGACTATAATGACAAGTGAAGATGCGACATATATGCTTCTGGGCATTGAAAATCAGGTTAATGTGCATTATGCAATGCCGGTAAGAGCGATGGTGTATGATGCGTTGAATTATTCTTCACAGGTAGAAATCACGGGTAAGAAACATCGTAAAATAAAAACTGTTAAGGGTAATGAATTCTTATCCGGATTTAAAAAGACAGATAAAATAAAACCTGTATTTACATTGGTTATCTATTGGGGAACCAAGGAATGGGATGCACCAAAAACATTATACGAGATGATGGATGTCAAAGAAGAAATGTCTGAAATCATTCGTCGGTTTGTGAACGATTACCAAGTTCATGTGATTATTCCGAATGAAATTGAAAACTTTGAATGGTTTAAAACAGAATTAGGATATTGTTTCCGGTATATTCGGTCATCAACAAAAAGAGAAAGTCTGGAGAAATTATTAAAGGATTATAGGGAGATTTATTCCAATTTTGATAAAATATCCGGATTTCTCTTAGAAACTGTAACAGATACAAAACTTCCCAAATCAGCGGTAAAGGAGGAATCAATCAATATGTGTAAAGCAATTGAAGAAATGATGGAAAGTGCCGAAGCAAAAGGAGCCGAAAAATCGGCAAAAATTTTTTTTGAAAATGAGGGAACAATGGAAATGGCCATTAAGGTATTTCCGATGTTGACGGAAGAAGAATTGTTTGCAATAAAGGAAACGTGCAATTAAGAGGTGTGACATTAATGCTATTTGACAGATGGTGAAATGTAGGAAAAACATAAAGAGTGTCGAAAATGAATATGGAGTGACAATGAGAACCACGTTGACATAAAAAGTGACGTGGTCTTTTTGCGTATTTATAGTGATAATTACCTACTTGTATCTAAATTAAAACATTGCAAAAAGCCCTATATTGTGATAAAATAGGAGCAGTGGGCAATGACAAAAAAATAACAATCATTGCGAAGCCCGAAAACACGGGCATTTATTCAAAAACGGAGGGAATAAAAATGGCAAAGAAAATCGTATTAGCAGGCGCATGCCGTACAGCGATCGGAACCATGGGTGGTGCACTTAGCACAGTACCTGCAGCAGATTTAGGTTCTATCGTTATCAAAGAAGCAGTAAAGAGAGCAGGAATCAAAGCTGAAGACGTTGATCATGTTTATATGGGTTGTGTAATCCAGGCAGGTCTTGGACAGAACGTAGCTCGTCAGGCATCTATCAAAGCAGGTTTACCAATCGAAACACCTGCAGTTACAGTAAA
>CAZMND010000036.1:0-19250 GCA_964567585.1 uncultured Lachnospiraceae bacterium | reverse complement strand
TAGGCCCAGCAGGTCCGGTAGGTCCACAGGGTCCAACAGGTGAAACAGGTCCAATCGGTCCACAAGGTCCAACAGGTGAAACAGGCGCGACAGGTCCAGTAGGCCCAGCAGGTCCAATCGGTCCACAAGGTCCAACAGGTGAAACGGGCGCGACAGGTCCAGCAGGTCCAGTAGGTCCAGCAGGCCCGGCAGGCCCGGTAGGTCCACAGGGTCCAACAGGTGAAACGGGCGCGACAGGACCAATAGGTCCAGCAGGCCCAGTAGGTCCAATCGGTCCACAGGGTCCAACAGGTGAAACAGGTGCGACAGGACCGATAGGCCCACAGGGTCCAATCGGTCCAATCGGTCCAGCAGGCCCAGTAGGTCCAATCGGTCCAATCGGTCCAGCAGGCCCAGTAGGTCCAATCGGTCCACAGGGTCCAACAGGTGAAACAGGCGCGACAGGTCCGGCAGGCCCGGCAGGCCCGGTAGGTCCACAGGGTCCAACAGGTGAAACAGGTGCGACAGGTGCGACAGGTCCGGCAGGTCCAGTAGGCCCAGCAGGTCCGGTAGGTCCACAGGGTCCAACAGGTGAAACAGGTCCAATAGGTCCAGCAGGTCCACAAGGTCCAACAGGTGAAACGGGTGCGACAGGTCCGGTAGGCCCGGCAGGCCCGGTAGGTCCACAGGGTCCAACAGGTGAAACAGGTCCAATAGGTCCAGCAGGTCCACAAGGTCCAACAGGTGAAACGGGTGCGACAGGTGCGACAGGTCCGGCAGGTCCAGTAGGCCCAGCAGGTCCGGTAGGTCCACAGGGTCCAACAGGTGAAACAGGCGCGACAGGACCAATAGGTCCAGCAGGCCCAGTAGGTCCAATCGGTCCACAGGGTCCAACAGGTGAAACGGGCGCGACAGGTGCGACAGGTGCGACAGGTCCAGCAGGTCCAGCAGGCCCACAAGGTCCAACAGGTGAAACAGGTCCGGCAGGTCCGGTAGGTCCACAGGGTCCAACAGGTCCGGCAGGTCCACAGGGTCCAACAGGTGAAACAGGCCCACAGGGTCCAACAGGTGAAACAGGTCCGGCAGGTCCGGTAGGTCCACAGGGTCCAACAGGTCCGGCAGGTCCACAGGGTCCAACAGGTGAAACAGGTCCACAGGGTCCAACAGGTGAAACGGGCGCGACAGGTGCGACAGGTCCAGTAGGTCCAGTAGGTCCAGTAGGTCCAGCAGGCCCAGCAGGTCCACAGGGTCCAACAGGTGAAACAGGCGCGACAGGCGCGACAGGTCCAGCAGGCCCAGCAGGTCCACAGGGTCCAACAGGTGAAACAGGTCCAATAGGTCCACAGGGTCCAACAGGTGAAACGGGCGCGACAGGTCCGGTAGGTCCACAAGGTCCGGCAGGAGGAGTGCTGAATTTTGCAGATTTTTATGCATTAATGCCACCGGATAATGCAGCGACAGTTGCACCGGGGACAGATGTTAGTTTTCCACGAAATGGTTCAAGTAGTAGTTTAGATATTATTAGAACCGGTCCGAGTTCGTTTAATTTGACGCAAATTGGCACTTATCAGATATTCTTTCAGGTGAGTGTTACGGAAGCGGGACAATTGATGTTGACTTTAAATGGAGAAGATTTAGAAGAAACAGTGGTAGGTCGTGCAACAGGTACTTCTCAAATTGTAGGTATGTCTATCGTGACAACAACGACTATTAATTCAATTTTGACTGTTCGTAATCCGGCCGGCAATGCAACGGCATTGGGTATTACGCCTCTCGCAGGTGGAACCAGGGCAGTATCGGCGCACCTTGTCATCATTCAGATTCAGTAATTCTACGTAAATGTTGGAGGTAGAATTTCTAAAAAATTGTAAGTATTATATGACAAAGAAAAAGTTATGACTTCTCGCTTGACGAGTAGTCATAACTTTTAATAAATATATATGTATATTATTTTATCAAGATGTCGCCAGGACCGATATCTGCTTTTGTAAGACCGCGAAGCAGAAGTCCAACGTTGTCGCCTTCTTTGGCGGTATTTAATACTTTTCTAAACATTTCGATTGCAGCAATTGTAACCTGTTGGGTACTGCCATTTGTACGTTTTAAAGTAACCGTGTCGCCCACTTTGATACTACCCGAAGCAATCCGTCCCACGATGACTGTTCCGCGTCCGGTGATAGTGAAAACATCTTCAACAGTAAGCGAAAAGCCTTGTGTTGTGTTGTAGTTGCCGTTGAAAGCTGTATCATAAGAAGTATTGGAAATCGTATTGGAAGCAGTATTAGAAGCATACTGCTTGTCGTAGTTTTCGTAGTATTCTTCCTGTTCAGTTTTTGGTCTTCTAAATAAATCAAAAAATCCCATATTTTATCTCTCCTATTTAAAAATTATTCTGTTATTGCGTTTTCCTGTGTTATCGGTATTTCTTCTTTATATTTTGCCGGCATTAATAAAAGAATTACCGTTCCGATAACAAGCACGAGAGTTACGGCAAGTCCGCCTTCAAGACCGAAGTCACCGCCGTTGATTAAGGTTTTTCCTTCTATTACAACACTGTCAAATACTGTACAAGAGGTTTCTATTCCGCTGACCTTGATGCCATAGAAATTACCCTGCACAAAGTTCCAGATGGAGTGAATTGCACCGATTCCCCAGATGCTACCTCTTTTAATAAAATATACAGAAGCAAAAATGCCAAACAGTGTCAGGTTTATAAATGCCAATACACTCATACCATCGTTTCCAAGGTGAAGCACTGCAAAAAACAATGAGTTTAGTAACACCGCAATCCACATTGGATAGCGTCTTCCGATGGATGCCATCAGATAACCGCGACAAAGTACTTCCTCTGCCATACCCTGAATCATATATCCTACGAAAAACAGAACAAAAGGCAAAATTGCAAAGGTACTCGATATGCCTGACAATTCAAGCGACCCTGTAACTACACAAAATAGTACTGCCAGTGAAAAGATTACAAAACCTACGATAAGTCCCAGTCCATATTCTTTCAGAATTCCTTTTTTTACAAAGCCCAGTGTTGTCATTTTACGCTTCTGAATCAGTTTGCAGAACAACATAGTAAGCAAAGTCATAGAAATAGTAGAAAACAGCATCGTAATGGTATATGCATTTGAAGTTGCTATTTCCGTGGAAGCCTGCATTGCCAAATCCATATCACCTGTCTGTAATGCCAGCATATAAGATTTGTTCATAAACAGCATCACAATTTGAACCGGTAACAATATAACCATCTGTCCAAGTGATACTACAATAAATACAGCCAAAAAGATTAACAGTTCCAGTGCCCAGTTCAAACCTTTCTGGGAATTTTTTGCGTCGATAACCGCCTTTGGTGTTTCTAATTTGAATTTCATAATGTCGATTCTCCTCTAAAATATGTTACTGTGAGAATAGCATTTTTGAGTGGAGAAATCAATAAGGAGTGGGGAATAGCAAAGCGTATTTATAATTGTATTATTTCAAATATCTGTTTATCATAAGCAGTATAAGCTTTTGGTTTATGGGAGTTTTTCTGGTTTCATATGTAAGAATCAGATTTTCACCCGGGAAAAAGCCATTTTGTTCATACAAGGCAATTTTTTGCAGAGCCTTTTCTAGATATGTCGGGTCGTCCATCATTCCGAAATGTTCCCATATTATTTCTTTTCTTTTTTCGATATTCAGGGTAGTAAAATCAGGATAGATTCTCCCAATTCCATTCAGATAAATTGGATATTCATAGCGATAGGGAATATTCTTTTTATTTAGTAGATCTGCGATAATCAGTTCGGATTTTGAACGTACACGTATACCGGTTGAAGTATAGAACTCAGGTGTATCATCTTTAAATCCCTTACCTTCATAATTAACAGATTGCCATTTGTGAATGTAAGTATCGTCAGGATCATATATTGGTGTGATTAGTTTTTGCCGGGCCGGGTGTAATGAATTGTATATATGTTCGATATCCGTTTCGGGATGAGATAAAAAGAATTTATGAATTGCTTTTAATTCTTTTTTAATAGTAGCAAGAATTTTTTCATTATAATCTTTTTGCGCTAGGGCTTGGGCTAAATATTCCTTGTTTCGGGGTATATATGTGCCATTTACATTATGCGGGTCAGTTCTATGATAATATTGAGTTGTTTGGCCGTGTTTACATAATCTTAATGAACCTTCCGGTGCCCTTTTTAGAGCATTTTCTGTTTGCTTTTTCCATTCCAGCAATAAGGTTTCCCGTTTCTTCAATTCTTTTTTAATATCTTCCATTAATGAATCTCCTCATACATATAGATTTGTGATTTTTCGTGTTTTTAGATGTCTAAAGATGACTTGAGCAAATAGTTTGGCATATAAATAACATAATTAGACTGATTTTAGATGCTTTTTTGAAACAATTTTCAGAGAATAAAAAGGAATTAAGCATATAAACAAGGTAAAATCTTAGATTTTAGATGCTCCAAATATAGATAGATAAGTAAACTGGGCATATAAAAATGAAAAATAGACTGATTTTAGATGCTCAAAGTGAATTGAGAACCTTGTAATAAGAAAAGTATAGCATATGTCGGCGCAAAAAACTAGTTAAATAAAATATAAAGTTGTGCACCGACATATACACTTAACAATTTCTACTCCAACTCAATCGTCCCCGGTGGTTTCGATGTGATATCATAAAGCACACGGTTTATGTGACTTACTTCATTGATAATACGATTCCCGGTTTTCTTCAAGACTTCGTAGGGGACTTCGGAGGCTTCGGCAGTCATAAAATCAACGGTTTCTACGGCCCGAAGGGCAATAGCGTAGTCATAGGTGCGTTCATCACCCATAACGCCGACGGAACGCATATTGGTGAGGGCAGCAAAATACTGGCTAAGGTTTTTAGCAAGACCGGCGTTTGCAACTTCTTCGCGGAAAATGGCATCAGCGTCTTGTACCATTTTAACTTTTTTTGCAGTAACTTCACCGATGATACGAATGGAAAGGCCGGGACCGGGGAATGGCTGCCTGAAAACTAAAGACTCAGGGATACCCAGTTCCAAACCGACTTTTCGGACTTCATCTTTAAACAGGAGGCGAAGGGGTTCAATTATTTCTTTGAAGTCTACACAGGAAGGAAGACCGCCAACGTTGTGATGGGATTTGATGGTGACAGATTCACCGCCCTGGCCGCTTTCTACCACATCAGGATAAATCGTTCCCTGTACTAAAAAGTCTACAGCACCGATTTTCTTTGCTTCTTCTTCAAATACACGGATGAATTCTTCGCCGATGACTTTTCTTTTTTGTTCAGGATCAATCATACCTTTTAATTTGTCAAAAAAACGTTCCCGGGCATCGATGCGGATGAAATTTAAATCATAGTGACCGTGTGGACCGAAAATGGATTCGATTTCATCAGCTTCGTTTTTTCGGAGTAAGCCGTGGTCAACAAAGACGCAGGTCAGTTGTTTGCCGATGGCTCTGGATAAGAGGATGGCAGCTACCGATGAATCCACACCACCTGATAGGGCGCACAGTACTTTGCCGTCGCCGATTTTATTACGAAGGTTATGGATGGTTTTGGAGACAAAGGAAGTCATTTGCCAGTCACCTGTGCAACCACAGATATTGCGGACAAAATTAAAGAGCATTTGAGAACCATAAGTAGTATGCAAAGTCTCCGGGTGAAACTGAATTCCATATAATTTTTTTTCTTGGTTTTCAAAGGCTGCCACGGGACAATCGGGGGTACTTGCAATAGTGGAAAAGCCGGGAGCAGGGCTGGCGATGTAATCAAAATGACTCATCCAACAGACTGAATTTTGAGGAATGTCTTTAAAGAGTGAGGAAGTAGTATCCACGTGTAAGGCTGTTTTTCCATATTCTGGTGTGTTGGCGCGTTTTACTTTGCCGCCAAGAAGATGGGATATAAGCTGGGCACCATAACAGAGGCCAAGAACCGGTATACCAAGTTCAAACAGCGTGGTAGGGCAGGTGGGAGCCTCTTTCTCATAACAACTGCTTGGACCGCCTGTTAAAATGATACCCTTCGGATGTAGTTCTTTAACTTTTTCAAAAGCTACTTTATATGAGTAAATTTCACAATATACGTTGCATTCTCTTATGCGGCGGGCTACCAATTGATTGTACTGACCACCAAAGTCAATGACAATAATTAATTCATTTTCCATAGAAAAACTCCTATATTTTCAGTAATTTTTACTGTTAGTTTTGCCAAAAATAAAAATTATAAAAACTAGTTTAGAAAAACTTAAGATTTTAATTAGCACTCACGCCTTGACAGTGCTAACAATAAAATGATATACCTAAATCAGACGACGGGAAACCGTATAAATGAAAGGAGAGAAGCATATGAACATTTCAAGATTTACACAAAAGTCAATAGAGGCAGTAAATAATTGCGAGAAACTTGCTTATGAGTTCGGTAATCAGGAAATTGAACAGGAGCATTTACTGTATAGCTTGCTTACATTGGAAGACAGTTTGATACTGAAACTTGTGGAAAAGATGGAAATTAATAAGCAGGCTTTCCTAAATCGCGTAGAAAATGCAATTTCAAAAAGAGTAAAAGTACAGGGTGGAAAGCTGTATATCGGAGAAGCCTTAAACAAAGTATTAATTTCTTCGGAAGATGAGGCAAAGCATATGGGCGATGACTATGTGTCTGTAGAGCATTTGTTTTTGGCAATTTTGAAGCATCCAAACAGTGAAATTAAGAAGATTATCAAAGAATACGGACTTACAAGAGACCGCTTTTTGCTGGTGCTTTCGACTGTCCGTGGTAATCAGAAGGTGACCAGTGACAATCCGGAAGCAACTTATGATACATTGGCAAAATACGGTCAGGATTTGGTAGAAAAAGCCCGTAATCAGAAGCTTGACCCGGTTATCGGAAGAGATGGTGAAATCCGTAACGTTATCCGGATTTTGTCCAGGAAAACCAAGAACAATCCGGTGCTGATTGGCGAACCGGGAGTGGGTAAAACTGCGGCTGTGGAAGGGTTAGCACAGCGAATTGTAAGAGGAGATGTGCCAAACGGCTTAAAAAATAAGAAGATATTTGCCCTGGATATGGGAGCTCTTGTAGCAGGTGCAAAATACCGTGGAGAGTTTGAAGAACGTTTGAAAGCCGTTCTTGAGGATGTGAAAAACAGCGACGGACAAATTATCTTGTTTATCGATGAACTTCATACTATTGTTGGTGCCGGAAAAACAGATGGAGCCTTGGATGCGGGAAATATGTTAAAGCCAATGCTTGCCAGAGGTGAGCTTCACTGCATCGGTGCTACCACACTGGATGAATACAGACAATATATCGAAAAGGACCCGGCCTTAGAACGTCGTTTCCAACCGGTTCTTGTGGACGAGCCGACAGTGGAAGATACGATTTCCATTTTGCGTGGCTTAAAAGAACGTTATGAGGTTTTCCATGGCGTAAAAATTATGGATAATGCACTGGTTAGTGCGGCCATACTTTCAAACAGATATATTTCCGACAGATTCCTGCCGGATAAGGCAATCGATTTGGTGGATGAGGCGTGCGCTCTCATCAAGACAGAATTGGATTCTATGCCAACGGAATTGGATGAATTGCAGCGTCAGGTTCTGCAGATGGAAATCGAGGCAGCAGCCCTCAAAAAAGAAACCGACCGCTTAAGTGCAGAGCGATTGGAAGCCTTGCAGAAGGAACTGGCAGAGCGAAAGGATGAATTAAACAACCGGAAAGCCCAGTGGGAAAATGAAAAGAGTTCCGTAGAAAAACTGTCAAAACTTCGTGAGGAAATTGAGCAGATAAATAACGACATCCAGATTGCACAAAGAGAAGGCAATTTGGAAAAGGCGGCTGAACTTAGTTATGGCAAACTTCCTGCTATGAAAAAACAGTTGGAAATTGAAGAAGAAAAGGTGAAAAAAGAGGATTTGACACTGGTGCATGAGTGTGTTTCCGATGAAGAAATCGCTAAGATTATTTCCAGATGGACAGGAATACCGGTAGCAAAACTGACAGAAAGTGAGCGAAATAAAACCCTTCATTTAGATGAAGAACTTCACAAGAGAGTTATTGGTCAGGACGAAGGTGTTACTAAGGTAACAGAAGCCATTATCCGTTCCAAAGCCGGTATCAAAGACCCTACCAAACCAATCGGTTCCTTCTTGTTTTTAGGTCCTACGGGTGTGGGTAAGACGGAGCTTGCAAAGAGTCTTGCGTCAACGCTTTTTGATGATGAAAATAATATGGTGCGAATTGATATGAGTGAGTATATGGAGAAATACTCTGTATCAAGGCTAATTGGAGCACCTCCGGGATACGTGGGTTATGATGAAGGTGGACAATTGACCGAAGCAGTCAGAAGAAAACCGTATTCGGTAGTATTGTTTGATGAAGTGGAAAAAGCCCATCCGGATGTATTCAACGTACTTTTGCAGGTACTGGATGACGGACGAATTACTGATTCGCAGGGCAGAACGGTGGATTTTAAAAACACCATTCTGATTATGACGTCCAACATCGGTGCTACGTATCTTTTGGATGGAATTGATGAAGACGGCAATATCAGAAAAGAAGCAGAGAATATGGTTATGAATGATTTACGTAATCATTTCAGACCGGAATTTTTGAATCGTCTGGATGAAACCATTTTGTTTAAACCATTGTCAAAGGACGATATTGGTGGTATCGTTAATTTGATTATGAAAGACTTAAATGCCCGTCTTGCGGATAAAGAACTGACGGTGGAATTGTCAGATGCGGCAAAGCAATATGTTGTTGAAAATGCTTATGACCCGATTTACGGTGCAAGACCGCTGAAACGTTTTATCCAAAAACACGTTGAAACTTTGGCGGCGAAATTGATTTTGGCAGACAAGGTTTCGGAGAAAGACACAATTTTCATCGACGTAAAGGATGATGATTTGGTGGCTCTGGTGAAAGAAGGCGTGGCACTTTTGTAAGGCATTTGTTTTATATAGTGGTTTATATAGGATGCCTTGGAATGGAGGAAATATGATACCAAACGATCCTGTGATGCTGCTTAGCTTTGTAAATATGAAACTTCGCGATAAATATGCTTCTATGGAGGAGATGTGTGAAGATTTGGATATTTTGTCATCAGAAGTGATAGAAAAATTAGCAAAAATAGATTATCATTATGATGTAGAAAAAAATCAGTTTATTTAAGCATTGCAAAGGGAAAAAGAGATGGATCTTTTTGATTATATGAGAAGTACCACTATGGAAAAAGAATCGCCGCTGGCGGCAAGAATGCGACCAACTACCTTGGATGAGGTGGTTGGTCAAAAGCATATTATCGGAGAAGATAAGCTTTTGTATCGTGCCATCAAAGCGGATAAAATCAGTTCCATTATTTTTTATGGACCGCCGGGAACGGGAAAAACTACGCTGGCCAAGGTCATTGCCAATACCACCAGTGCGGAATTTATGCAGATTAATGCAACCGTTGCAGGCAAAAAGGATATGGAAGAAGTGGTGAATAAAGCCAAGGACATTCAAGGGATGTATGGAAAGCGCACCATTTTGTTTATAGACGAAATTCATCGTTTTAATAAGGGGCAGCAGGACTATCTGCTTCCTTTTGTGGAAGATGGAACTATTATTTTAATAGGTGCCACAACGGAAAATCCGTATTTTGAGGTAAACGGAGCTCTGATTTCGCGTTCCGTTATTTTTGAATTAAAGCCGATTGAAAAAGAGGATATCAAAAAACTCATACATCGCGCCGTATATGATGCGGAAAAGGGAATGGGTGCCTACAATGCGGATATCACGGATGAGGCGGCAGAATTTTTGGCAGATTTGTCGGGCGGAGATGCCAGACATGCTTTAAATGCAGTGGAAATCGGAGTTTTGACAACGAATCCGTCAGAGGATGGAAAAATTCACATTACGTTGAAAGTGGCGGAGGAATGCATCCAACGTCGACACATTCGTTATGATAAGGACGGCGATAATCATTATGATACGATTTCGGCGTTCATCAAAAGTATGCGTGGCTCAGACCCTGATGCGGCAGTTTATTATCTGGCCAGAATGCTGAATGCCGGAGAAAGTGTTACTTTTATTGCAAGAAGAATTATGATTTGTGCGTCGGAAGATGTGGGAAATGCAGATCCGAATGCACTTGTAGTAGCCGTGAACGCTTCCCTCGCGGTTGAGCGAATCGGTATGCCGGAAGCGCAGATCATTTTGGCTCAGGCGGTTTCCTATGTAGCAAGTGCACCAAAGAGTAATGCGGCGGTATGTGCCATAAGTGAAGCTATGGACTGTGTGCGTAGCACAGGCAATCTGGCGATTCCAACACATTTACAGGATGCGCACTACAAGAGTGCCGGAAAACTGGGACACGGAATCGGATATAAATATGCCCACAATTACAAAAACAACTATGTAAAGCAGCAGTATTTGCCATACGAGTTGAGCGGAAAAGAGTTCTATAAACCGTCGGGTAACGGCTACGAAGTGAAGATAAAAGAGCATATGCAGAGAATAAAGAAGGAAGCGGAATAAATAAGTGGAACAGTTAAAACAACTGTTCCACTAAGTATTTATAGATATCCTGATTTTTCTTTTCCCAGTTTTCACAAATGGCAGCAGCGCCGTCTTCGAAAGGTACGCTCATTTTGATTTCCACAAGATTTACATCCTTATCTTTTGCCACAAGGTGGGCCTCATATTCGCCGTTGGACAATTTGTAGTAGTCGGAAAGAATGGAAACTTCATTACGCATTTCCATTTCGTTTTCTTGAAAATAACTGTCAATTTCTTCAATAATGGCAGGGCTGATTCGGTTTTTGAAAAAGTCCAGTGTATCCTTACCATCCTTTGTGATAGAAAGATGAGTGCGGTTTCTTAGGGACTGGGCCGTAATCATATTGGCATCAATGAGTTCTGAAGTCACCTGTTGAAGTGTCAGGAAATTTGTGTATTCATGTTCCAAAATGAAGTCACCGATTTGAGCCTTGGTCATAGGAAAGTTCACGCGGTTTAACATATATAAAACAATCAATTTATACAGAGTCAATGGATCCTGTGTCATAAAAACATCTCCCTTGGTAAGCACCGCGTTCTTTGAAACGATGGTGCAATGAGTTTAAAACGTCTTTTTTGTTGCCGCTCCAAAGGGGAGCAATCAGTAATTTCTTCGGTCCGTCACCGGTTACGCGGTGCAAAACCACATCTTTTGGTAAATGTTCAATACAGTCAATTACCAAATCAATATATTCCTCTTTAGTATATACTGAAAACAAGTTTTTTTCATAGTCTTTTGCCAAATCAGTACCTTTTAATATATGCAAAAGCTGTAATTTTATTCCAAAAATATTTTTCTTTGCCAGATAGTCTATTGTTTCCAAAATGTGTCCGTTATTTTCTCCCGGCAAGCCCAGAATTATATGTACGATTACCGGGATTTCCAGTGAGTGCAGCGCAACTAAAGCATTTTCAAAAACTGATAGAGGATAACCGCGTCTTATGTAGAGGGCGGTGTCTTCGTGAATGGTTTGAAGGCCCAGTTCTATCCAGATAAATTTCTCCGGATATTGCGACTGTAAAGTGGCCAGTAACAAAAGAACCTCATTGTCAAGACAATCCGGTCTTGTGGCAATGGAAATACCTGCGATAGAAGGATGCTTCAGGGCTTCCGAATAGATTTCTTTTAAATAATCCAAGGGGCCGTAGGTGTTTGTGTAGGCCTGAAAGTATGCAATAAATTTATTACCCACATTTTTCCCGGAAAATAAGGAAATGCCGGCTTCTATCTGCGTTGATACTGTTGGAAAATCTTTTCGCGAAACTGCAAAATCACCGCTACCGCCGGCACTACAAAAAATGCAACCTCTTGTATCAATTTTTCCGTCACGGTTTGGGCAGGACAATCCTGCATCTATGGCGATTTTATATATTTTTTCACCATAGGTTTCTTTCAAATAATCATTTAAAGAGTAATAGTAGTTCATCATTATTTAATGTGCGATTTTACAGCGTTTGCAACCACATCGGCAACGCGCGGGTCAAAGGCTTGAGGCATAATGTTGTCTTCGTTTAATTCTTCGTCAGAAACCAGTCCTGCGATGGCAAGAGCGGCTGCGAGCTTCATTTCTTCAGTAATCTGTGTAGCCCTTCCTTCTAAGGCACCTTTAAAAATACCCGGGAAAGCAACCACGTTATTTACCTGGTTCGGAAAATCAGAACGGCCTGTGCCGACAACCTTTGCACCGGCTTTTTTAGCCACATCAGGCATAATTTCAGGAACCGGGTTTGCCATAGCAAATAAAATAGCATCGCGGTTCATGGAAGCAACCATTTCTTCCGTTACAATGTTTGGAGCAGAAACACCTACAAAGATGTCCGCACCTTTCATAGCGTCTGCTAAAAGGCCTGTTTCACCATTGGGGTTTGTTATCTGTGCCATTTTTTCCTGCATCCAGTTAAGACCTTCGGTTTCCTTGGAAATGATACCGACTTTGTCGCACATAATCACATTTTTAAAGCCATATGTAAGTAAAAGTTTTGTAATTGCAACACCTGCGCTGCCTGCGCCGTTTACAACAACTTTACAGTTTTCTTTTTCTTTATTTACCACTTTCAAACCATTAATAACACCGGCTAAAACTACAATGGCGGTTCCGTGCTGGTCATCATGGAAAACAGGGATATCCAGTGTTTCCTTTAAGCGTTCTTCGATTTCAAAGCAACGCGGAGCTGAAATGTCCTCGAGGTTGATTCCGCCATAATTTGGTGCAAGGTATGTAATAGTCTTAATCAGTTCTTCAGTATCCTGTGTATCCAGACAAATCGGTACAGCGTTGACACCGCCGAATTCTTTAAACAATACGGCTTTGCCTTCCATAACCGGCATAGCGGCGTGGGCACCGATGTTTCCAAGACCAAGTACTGCGCTACCGTCTGAAATCACGGCTACGGTATTGGCTTTCATAGTGTATTTATAAGAAGCTTCCTTATCTTCGGCGATAACCTTGCAAGGCTGGGCAACGCCCGGAGTATAAGCAAGAGCTAAATCTTCTCTGGAATTTACTTTCGCTTTAGCTACGGTTTCGAGTTTTCCGTTCCATTCTTCGTGAAGCAATAATGCTTTTTCATTAACAGTCATTTTTTCTCCTCCAAAGTTTTGATAAAATAACAATAGTATAATATAATACAAGAAAAAACTTATCAAGTGAAAGGTGGTTGATTTTGATGAAAAAGAAGAAAATGCCGATAGCATTAAAAGTGATTCTTGGTTTGATAGGGGCTTTATTGTTGGTGGTGGTAGGATATTTGTTATACCTGCTTATCAGTTATCACAGACTTCCCGATAATGTGGAACTTGTGATAAATGAACCTGTGAGCGCAGGAGAACTTACGCAGGTACAGACAGGGGAAGAATACAGTGTGATTACATACAACCTTGGTTTTGGTGCATACACACCGGACTTTAGCTTTTTTATGGACGGAGGAGAAGCTTCCGTGGCAGAGAGCAAGGAAAGTGTTATTGCAACCATTAGTGGTGCGGCTAAGATGGTGAACGAGTTGAATGCAGATTTCATCCTTTTTCAGGAAGTGGATTTGGACGCGACGAGAAGTTACCATATAAATCAGTTTGATATGCTGACAGAGGTGTTTGATACCTATGCTTCAAACTATGCCATCAACTATGACTCGGCGTTTTTATTCTATCCGTTTCATGAGCCACATGGAAAGAGCAAAGCAAGCCTTGCCACTTTTTCAAAATACGAGATGACTTCGGCGCTTAGAAGAAGCCTTCCGATTTCCACATCTTTCAGTAAGTTTTTTGATTTGGACAGATGCTACAGTATCACAAGAATACCTGTAGAAGGTGGCAAAGAACTGAGCCTTTACAACGTGCATTTATCGGCTTACGGTAACAGCGATGAAATCAGGGCAGGGCAGATAGGAATGCTTTGCGATGATATGCTGGCGGATTATGAAAAAGGAAATTATGTGATTTGCGGCGGTGACTTTAACCATGATTTGAAAAATAAGGAGTTGGACCCGGAAAACGAGTATTCATGGGCCTATCCCTTCCCGAGAGAAATGCTTCCGGAGAATTTTTCGCTGTGTATTGATGCGTTTTCGGATGAAGAAAAGAACGCGATGAAAGACAGTGCAAGAAATGCGGATATGGAGTATGTAGAGGGTGTTACCTTTACTGTAACTTTGGATGGTTATATTGTGTCGGATAACGTGGAAGTGACAAAATATGAAAACATTCATACAGGCTATTTGTATTCAGACCACGACCCGGTTAGGATGAGTTTTGAATTAAAATAGAATTTTGGTACTTCCCTTTTTGAATGAAGTGGTATATAATTTGTTTTGTCAATTTATTTACACAGTTCAATCCGATTCGGAAACACATTCCCGATAATGAAAATGAATGATGATGTTTAAAAAATAAGATAGAAACAAGGATATACCCATAACCGGATATTAAATTGCAGGAGGTATCGCAATGAGAGAAAAGTATGAATCGTTAGCTCTGACTGACCTTAAAGAAATCGCGAAAGTCAGAGGAATTAAAGGCACATCCACGATGAAAAAAGCAGACATTATCGAAAGTATGCTTGCATTGGATGAAAAAGAAAAAGCAGCAAAGGCAGAAAGCCAGTCTACAGAAGAAAAACCGGTTCAAAGAAATTCTGAGCCAAGAAACAGTGAACCAAGAGAGATTAATAAGGAATTAGACAGCGGCATTACAGCCAATGGTATTATTGAAGTTTTACCGGATGGATATGGCTTTATCCGTTGTGAAAATTATATGCCGGGGGAAAATGACGTATATGTGGCACCGAGCCAGATTCGTCGTTTTAACTTAAAAACAGGTGATATCGTGTGTGGTAACACAAGAGTAAAAACCCAGGCGGAGAAATTCAGCGCACTTTTATATGTAAAGAGCGTAAACGGAATGGATCCGGATGTGGCAGCAAAGCGTGTAAACTTTGAAGATATGACCCCTATTTTCCCAAATGAAAAATTGTATTTGGAATGCCCGGGAGCAAGCGTTGCAATGCGCGTTATGGATTTGATGAGCCCTGTTGGTAAGGGTCAGCGTGGTATGATTGTTTCACCGCCAAAGGCAGGTAAGACAACGTTATTAAAAGAAGTGGCAAAATCCATTAAAAAGAATTCACCGGAGGTTCATCTTATTATTTTGTTAATTGACGAAAGACCGGAAGAAGTTACAGACATTAAAGAAGCCATTGAAGGACCAAATGTGGAAGTTATTTACTCAACATTTGATGAATTGCCGGAACACCACAAACGAGTATCGGAAATGGTTATTGAAAGAGCAAAACGTCTCGTAGAGCACAAAAAAGACGTTATGATTTTATTAGACAGTATCACAAGACTTACAAGAGCGTATAACTTAACTGTTCCGCCAAGTGGGCGAACCTTATCCGGTGGTCTTGATCCTGCGGCATTACATATGCCAAAAAGATTTTTCGGTGCTGCCAGAAATATGCGTGAAGGCGGAAGTTTGACCATTTTGGCAACAGCCCTTGTAGATACAGGCAGTAAAATGGATGATGTGGTATACGAAGAATTTAAAGGTACCGGTAATATGGAAATGGTACTGGATAGAAAATTATCTGAAAAACGTATCTTCCCTGCCATTGATATTCCAAAATCAGGTACAAGACGTGATGACCTGCTTCTTACAAAGGAAGAGATGGAAGCAATCAACATTTTAAGAAAAGCATTGAACGGTCTGAAGGCAGACGAAGCTGTAGACCAGATTCTTACTATGTTTGCTAAAACCAAAAACAACACAGAATTTGTGGATATGGTTAAAAGGAAATTTATTATTTAGGCAAAAAATCTTGAATTTTTGTTGAAAAAAGCCTTGCAACCTAAAGTAAGCTATGATACAATAAACACGCTGTTTATGGACAGTAATGGCTTTTAGCCAGTGGATGAGAACAAATATAATTATCGAATAAATAGAAGAGGTGAAAAAATGAAAGAAGGAATCCATCCTGATTACTATCAGGCAACTGTAACATGCAACTGTGGCAACACATTCGTAACAGGTTCTACAAAACCGGAAATTCACGTAGAAGTTTGCTCAAAATGTCATTCATTCTATACAGGTCAGCAGAAAACTGTTAGAGCTGATGGACGTATTGATAAGTTCAACAAAAAATACGGTGTTGCAAGCAAATAAGATTGCGTCAAAGGTTGAGGTGTTAGGTCTCAACCTTCTTTTTTAGGAGGCAATATATGAAAAAGAAAAAGGGCATATGTTATTCGGGGATTGGCGGACAAGCTGTTTTAGAAGGCATTATGATGAAAAACAAAGATAATTATGCCGTAGCTGTCAGAAAGCCAAATAATGAAATAGAAGTTCAAGTAGATACTTACCACAGCTTTGTGCATGGTAGTAAAATAAAAGAACTGCCATTTATCCGTGGTGTGTTCAATTTTATTGATTCACTGGTGCTTGGTATGAAGTGTCTGAATTACTCAGCAACTTTCTATGAAGAAGAGGAAGAAAAAGAAACAAAGACCGATAAGGTGTTTTCTAAGATTTTTAAAAATAATGCAGAGAAAATTGTTATGGCGATTACCACCATACTTTCCTTCGTATTGGCAATTGGAATTTTCTTTATTCTGCCTATGTTTTTAAGCTCTTTATTCCACAAATTTGTGAGAAATGAGGCGTTGGAAGCAATCATAGAAGGTCTTATCAGAATTATTATTTTTCTGGCATATGTTGTGCTCATTTCTTTAATGAAAGATATCAGACGTGTGTATCAGTATCACGGTGCAGAGCACAAGTGTATCAACTGTATTGAATCGGGAAAAGAGTTGACCGTGTATAATGTTATGCGCAGTTCCAGACTTCACAGAAGATGCGGAACAAGCTTTTTACTTTTTGTAGTGGTAATCAGTATTATTCTGTTTTTCTTTATTCGTGTGGATAGTATGCTTTTAAAGATTGTATACAGATTGTTATTAATTCCGGTGATTGCAAGTATTTCTTATGAAATCATTCGTCTTGCAGGAAAATATGACAATGCGTTTACAAGAATTATTTCTCTTCCGGGTATGCTTTTACAGAAACTTACAACCAGAGAACCGGACCGTAAAATGATAGAAGTTGCCATTGTGGCGGTTGAAGCAGTATTTGACTGGAAAAAATATATTGAAGAAACTTTTAATCAGCCGGAAGAAGAGGAAACTGTGGCTGAAACAGAAGATGTAGAAGCAGATATAGAAGAAGTAGCAACGGATGACGATAACCAAGACGAGGCAGAACCGATGGAGTCAGAGAAAGTCACAGAATCGGAAGAAGCCACAGAGGTTGAGTCTGATGATGATAATTAATTATGAAATATAGAGAATTATATAATCAGGGGATGGAAAAACTGTCCTCTAAAAATATTGCAGATGCAAAAATAGATGCAAGACTTTTATTAGAATATGCCTGTGAAACAGACAGGAATGCGCTGTTTTTGAAGGGGGATATGGAAGTGGCGGATGAAGAGGCCGAAGTGTATTTCGGGCTGATAGATAAAAGAATGAAGCATATTCCGCTCCAGCATCTTACCGGTGAACAGGAATTCATGGGATTGACTTTCGAGGTCAATGAACATGTATTAATACCGAGACAGGACACGGAATGTCTTGTGGAGATTGTATTAAAGCATTTGCATGATGGAATGCGTATTCTGGATATGTGTACCGGAAGCGGTTGTATTTTAATCAGTCTTTTGCATTATTCCAATGATTGTCAGGGTGTCGGTGTGGATTTGTCCAAGGAAGCACTTGAGGTGGCGGCGCACAATGTGGCGTTACTTGGAAATAATGGTATTACAGATACGATGGATGCAACATTTGTACAAAGCAATTTATTTGAAAAGGTAGATGGAAAGTTTGATATTATTGTATCAAACCCACCTTATATAAAAACAGAAGTAATCGATACATTGATGCCGGAGGTAAAGGATTTTGAGCCTATGATGGCACTTGATGGAATGGAAGACGGCTTGTATTTCTACCGCAGAATTATTTCACATGCAAAGAAGCATTTAAATAGAGGCGGTCAGTTGTTTTTTGAAATCGGTTATGACCAGGGCGAAGATGTGAGTAGGCTGATGCGTGAGGCAGGATATGTGGATGTGGAAGTATCCAAGGATTTGGCAGGTCTTGACAGAGTAGTGTATGGTACTTTTTTGGAGGAATAAAGATGTTTGATAAGTTAGAAGATTTAGTAATTCGTTTTGAAGAACTGATGGGCGAATTAAGTTCTCCTGATGTAACAAGTAATCAGGAACGTTTCCGTAAGCTTATGAAGGAACAGAGCGATTTGACACCTATCGTAGAAGCTTACAAGGAATACAAAAAAAGCAAACAGGACATTGCGGACAGCCTCGAAATGCTTGAAGCTGAAAGTGATGAAGATATGCGTGAAATGCTCAAGGAAGAATTAAATGATGCAAAGAAGCGCGTAGAAGATTTAGAAGAAAAATTGAAAATTTTATTGCTTCCAAAAGACCCTAACGATGATAAAAACGTTATCGTGGAAATCCGTGCAGGTGCAGGCGGTGACGAAGCGGCGCTTTTTGCAGCGGAAATGTATCGTTTGTATGTGCATTACGCAGAAAGCAGACGCTGGAAAGTAGAAACTCTGGAAATGGAAGAAATCGGAATCGGTGGTATGAAGAATGTATCCTTTATGGTTACAGGACAAGGCGCATATTCCGTACTCAAATATGAAAGTGGTGTACATCGTGTACAGCGTGTTCCGGAAACGGAGTCTGGCGGACGTATCCATACTTCAACAATCACGGTTGCGGTGATGCCGGAAGCGGAAGAAGTTGACGTTGTTATCGATGAAAAAGATATCCGAATCGACGTTATGCGTGCGTCAGGTTGTGGTGGACAGTGTGTCAATACAACAGACTCCGCTGTGCGTTTAACACATATGCCTACCGGTATCGTAATCTACAGCCAGACCGAAAAATCACAGATTCAGAACAAGGCTAAGGCGTATGCGCTCCTTCGTACAAAACTTTATGATTTGGAACTTCAGAAGGCTCATGATGCAGAGGCAGAACTTCGTAAGAGCCAGGTTGGTACAGGTGACCGTTCTGAGAAGATTCGTACCTACAACTTCCCACAGGGACGTGTAACTGACCACAGAATCAATCTTACATTATACAAGATTGACGAAATTATGAATGGTGACATTCAGGATATCATCGATGCGTTGATTGCAGCT
>CAZMND010000035.1:0-19392 GCA_964567585.1 uncultured Lachnospiraceae bacterium | reverse complement strand
AAATACATGCACAAGATCCTTAGTCTTGCCTGTCTGCCAATTCCAGCACTTCCGCTCAACAAAAAACATATTAACATCTTCCGAAGAATTCGTCAACTGTTTTTTCATATTTTTCTTTTGTTTCTCAAAAATATGCTGATTAGATTAAGAATATGAGAATTATCCGACCAAACTTTCCCTCGAATATATTTAGTCGGGTTAAATCTCCTATTTTTTCCGACTACTCTTGATAAGATGAACCGAAAGTCGGAATAATCTTCCCCAAAATACCGACTAAATAAGAAATAAAACTACTTTAGTAGGTTCCAAAGCCCAAAATCTCCCGACTAACCCCAGAAATTCATTAAAATAGTCGGGACGACATCCATTATCGCCCCGACTAAAGCGTTACTACCCATATATCAGTCGGAAATATGAGAAAATGATATATTTTTAATTCAAATTAAGTACCGGCAATGTTTCGTCTGACACATATGTATCCGGTAATTCACCGTTCCAGTTCTGTGTATAGTAGTATTCAATCAAATCCGGATATTTTGAAAGCATTTCACCAAGGTTTGACATAATAGCCGCATCCTTCTGTCCCTGATATTCTGCACTGTCTGCTGCAATTTTCGCCACTTCTGCATCTGCCTGGGCTGCAATGATTGCTGTGTCTGAATCCGCCTGGGCTGCAATAACCTTTCTTTCTGCTTCAGCCTGTGCTTCAAGATTCTTCTGCTCCTGTTCAGTCTGCGCCTTTAATTTGTTCTGCTCAGCAACCTGTTTTTCTTCAACTGCATTTGTGAAGCTGTCTGTAAAATCGATATTTTCAATAGAAGCTGAAACCACTTCAATATTGTATACCGATACTTCTTCAACCAAAATATCCTGAATCTGTTTTGATACGGAAGCTCGTGACTCAATTAAGGATTCCGCATTGTATTTCGCAAACACATCCTTTACCGCTTCTGAAATCTTCGGGCTAACTACCAAATTAAAATACTCCGTACCGATTGTACGATAAATAGTCTGCGCATTTTCCTTATTAATCTGATAGTTCAAAGTATAGGTTACGGAAACTTCCTGAATATCTGATGAAAAACACATTAAATTGATGGTTTCCTTCTGTGTTCTGTTATCCATTTTCACTACCTTTACCCATGGTGCATCAAAATGAACACCCGCTTCATAGGTATAATCTTTAACCTTACCAAATGATACAACCACACCCGTATGTCCTGTTGGAACGGTTTTCACCATAGATAATACCGTAACCAGAACTGCCACAATAATACATGCAAAGCCTGCTATTCCCAAACCGGCCTTATTCTTCTCTTCCTTCCCTTTTGACTGTGTAAGTAAAACTACACCTACCACTAAAACTATAATTGCAAATACCAATAATGCCATATCGTCTCCTCCTAATGTAAATAATGTAAAAAGTCAAATCCCTATTTTATTGTTTCGCTATTATTCAATACCAGCGTACTATATAAAAATAACACATCTTTATTACTAAAATCAATATAAGATCCCAGTATTCCCGGTTGAATATATCTTATGTCAACCAGTGTCACCTTTTTATACCCTTGCGCCAAGAGCGGTGCAATACTGCTGCCAAAAGAATCCCTGAAGATAATTAACTCTTCTTCCGTTGCAGCATTCGGATTTTCGATCGTTACAAGGGACAAGGGACCTCCCACATACAATTCATATGGGTCGGCTTCCTCCATTTTGCTCAAATCATACACCGGAATCTCTTTGTTATTTTCATAATCAAATACCGAAAGATTGTTTATAGTCTCATTTGTCAGATACTTAATTCTATCCGGCTTCAACGAAAGCGCCGCCTGACCGTAATATACGCCGTAAAAATCGCCTTCCGCCTGAACAGTTTTGTATTCTGTCTCTACTTTATTTCCCATCGCTACCAACAGTTTTTCAGCCACATCTGTAATTTTTTCCTGCTTCCAATGGGTATCCGTATTATAATAATCATTTGCAGCAAGTAGCGGAAAAATGTCCACATAGGTCATATTCTGATTATTTGTCACCACTTTAGATACCAGTGTCTCATAATCCATTTGAAGATGACCGCTCTTAGCCGCATAAAAATAATTTTTATCCGGAATCACCGACAAATACACATCGCTTCCGCTATCCTTCAAATATAAATCATATACATTTTGAATACGTTCGCCGGCCCTCTCTAACGAAGCTTCATTCAAAGGATACTCCATAGCCACAATACTTCCGCCTGATACATACAAATCATTGTTGTCGGCCTTCAAGGAAGTCACCGCTTTCAGACTTCTGAAGGCTTCCCTAAACGGAAACTGATCCAGACTATATTCTTCAAATTCACTCATAAATTTGCCACTAAGTATACTTTCTGTGGACACTTCCGGCTGTTGTTTTAATTTTCTTCTCTCAGCCTCGGAATATTCCAAATCCGGTTTTAAAAATGCCATTCCTGCCAGTAACACGAACACCACTGCCATAACCGAAATCAGAATCAAATTTCTGCTTTTCTCCATATATTGCCCCACCTTTAAAATCTAAAATACAAGAACGGATTAAAAGAACCATCCACCAGATATGCCGTACACAGTAAAAGTAACGCCACCAACACAATTGGTTCTACTACTGCCAAGCAATAATTTATCACTCGCATACCCTTGCACTTTTCATAAATTTTCTTTGGCAGATTTGTGGCTCCGAAAATACTGATAATAAGAATCCAACCATAACTTTTCAGATAGTATCCATACTCTGCATTAACAATATCGCCACCACCTAAGAAAAACATATTTTTCAGATACATACCAATTTCACCTATACTGTTTACATTAAAAATCACAAAACTGATAAGGATAAAAAACAGTGTATAAACTCGGCTTAGCACCTTACTTTTTTCCAGTCTCTTATATAACCACAATTTTTCGATAATTAACAAGATGGCAAAATACACACCCCACAGAATAAAATTCCACTGCGCGCCATGCCAGAATCCTGTCAAAAACCATACCACCATAACATTAAAAATCTGCTTTTTGATACCACAGCGATTTCCTCCCAGCGGAATATACACATAATCCCTAAACCATGTACCAAGAGACATATGCCATCTGCGCCAAAACTCTGTAATACTTCTACTTATGAACGGATAATTAAAGTTTTCCATAAAAGTAAATCCAAGCAATTTCCCCAGCCCGATTGCCATATCACTATAGCCGCTGAAATCAAAATAAATGTGCAGTGCTGCTGCCACGGCATATAGCCAATAGAAAGCCACTGTTTTGTCCGTGGAAGATGCAAAAACCTGACACAACTCACCAAGTTGGTTGGCTATAAGTACTTTTTTGGAGAGACCAAGTACAAAACGTTTGATTCCATCTGCCAGTTTTTCCGAAGAAAATGTACGGTTTGTAAGCTGTTCATTCACGTCGGAATATCGTACAATCGGCCCTGCAATCAACTGTGGAAACATCGCAATGTATGTGGCTAAAGATAAAATATTTTTCTGCTTTTCCACCCTTCCATAATACACATCCAAAATATAGCTTACTATCTGGAAAGTGTAAAAGCTGATACCAATCGGCATAATTACATTTAAAGCCGGCAATTCCACCTTCAGCAGTGCATTTATATTACTGATAAAGAAATTTGTGTATTTAAAGTAAATAAGAAATAAAAGGCACAAAGAAACAGCAGTTATCATAACCGGTTTCTTTGGAAGTTTTTCCATCAAAATTCCTGCCAAATAACCGATTCCGACGGATAACAGCATCAAAAACACATATTTCGGCTCACCCCATGCATAAAAAACGAGACTCGCCGGAAACAATACAAAATTCTTCAGTTTTTTGGGTGCCACATAGTACAAAATCAATACAATCGGCAAAAAATAATACAAAAATGTCACGCTGGAAAACAGCATAGTCCTTTCTCCTTACATATCTCTCCCATTTTACCTTGGCATACACAGAAAAAGTCCTACCCGTTTTAAGAATAGGACTTTTGCATTCTACAAACTTTCTTCGTAAACTACTGTTGCATTACCAAATGCACTTGTAGTTTTGTTTTTGAAGGTTTCGATGATTTCGCCATTACCGAAAGCTGAGATTACATAATTATCATCTACAACTACGATAATCAATGTTTCCGGGAAACCACACATCCACTGTCTGTTCATAATACTTTCTTTTAATGCATCACAAACTGCTGTTACATCATCAGCATTTGTCACATGGAATGCTCCACCTGTGAAAGTATTTGCATTCATCATATGCATCAATGATGCTGCATCATCAATTTTGTCTGCATAATCAGTTGGAAATCCTAATGTTGCATTCAATTCTTCTGTGTTTGTCACATCAAATGCTCCAGGTTCATCCATCACCATATTGTGGGAATCTCCACCACCGGCTGCAAACTTATTTTCATCTTCGTAGGTTGCCCAAATAGAATTCAGAACACCCACTGCTGATTCTGCACTTGCAAAATTGTTTGCAGTATCATCTGCCTGCGAGTCCTCGGCAACGTTATCTTCTACAACTGTATCATTATTTCCTGCATCATCATTGCCGCCTGTAGTGTCCTTTTCTCCACAACCAATCAAAGACATAGTCATTACTGTAAGTAATAATAGTGCAATTTTCTTTTTCATATTTTTTCTCCTTACTTTTGCTATTTGTCATAACATGTATAGTATAACCTAAAAAAATTATAAAAGAAACCATTTCTGCCCTTTTGGTAAAATTTTCATGATTTCTTAATAATTAGCATTCCACGTCCAAAAGCTTTTATACATAAAAATAACGCTGAAACCACATAGATTTCAGCGTCTGTTTACTGTAATGCAGAAGATGGGACTTGAACCCACACAGTATTGCTACCACATGGACCTGAACCATGCGCGTCTGCCATTCCGCCACTTCTGCGTACAAAAGCCATTTTAACGTTTTTAGCAGTAACTGTCAAGTTCACATCACAAAAAATTAATTTTGCAATTTATTTCTTCATATACTTTTCTTCAAATTCAGCAATCGGTAATGGTCTGTCGTGGAAATATCCCTGTACATAATCACAACCGCACTGATGAACCGTCTTTTCTTCTTCTTCAGTTTCTACACCTTCACAGATAACTTCCATATTTATTTTACTAAAGATATCTACGAGACCTGTCATAATATCAAGCCCCTTCTGATTATTGATGCTGTTCTGTACGAAGCCTCTGTCAAATTTAATAATATCAATCGGCATAAGTCCTACCGTATTAAGTGAACTGTAACCGGAACCAAAATCATCCATACTGACCTTGTGGCCCTTTGCCCTTAACTGACGCAGCTTATTGATAATGAATTCAACATCATCATAAAAAATTGTTTCCGTCACTTCAAACTCCAAAAATTCTCTCGGAATATCAAAATCCTTTATCTTCTGAAGCATCTGTTCCCATGAACCATCTTCCTGGAAATCAAAACGGGATAAATTCACACTGACTCTGATAGGTTTGATTTCGTTATCAATCCATTTACGAATCAATGCACATACCTGGTCAAGTACACAGAAATCCAGTTTAATAATCATTCCTGTGCGTTCCAAAATAGGAATAAAAGACATAGGCGGAACTATATTTCCATTGTCATCAAGCATACGAACCAATGCTTCCGCACCAATTACATGACCTGATTCAATGGCAACCTTCGGCTGTAAATAAACCAGAATACGGTTATCTCTAAGCGCACGCTCAAACATAGGAATTATTTCACGTTCCATTCTGGCTTTCTCTGCAATTTTTTTATCATAAAAAACCAAAGATGTTAAATAATTATCTTTTGCACTCTTGCGTGCCATTTCTGCCTTATCTACAATTTCCGAAACATTTTTATCTTTCTTTCGGATGATATATGCACCACAATTCAAATGAATATTGACGAGTGGAAAATCCAGTGTAATGATTTCAATGAATTTTGAAATCAACTGCTGTAAATCATTCGCAACTTCCGCTTCGCTAGCATCATCAATCTGTACAAGTGCAAGAAATCTGTCTGAATGCATTCTACATCCCACTACACAGTCTTCAAAATCTATCATAAAGAAATCCGCAATCGCCTTCAAAAGCTGATCTCCCTGTTCATAACCGTATATATTGTTGATATACTTGAAATTACTAACATTTCCGGATAAAAGCATATATCTCTTATCTTTTTCTGCAATTACTTTTCCGACTTCCTCCTTGAAATCATCATAAAAAAGTAAATTAGTCAATTTATCGTTTGCCATAAAATACCTCTTTGTCTTCCATGAACCTATACTCCCAGCACAATGCTACCACAAATTCCCATATATTACAACGTGCCAAAAGTCCTAATATTACTTCAAAATCGGGCCTACGTCCTTAATTATGATAGAAATCTTCCCTGTTTCGTCCTGTACATATTCAAACACATCGTTATTTTGCAAAAATTCGATTGGTACAATAATTTCAATACCGCTTTCCGTTACAATCTTCTGTTTTTTATTCAATTGTTTTTCCATCTTTTTGCTGATAGTTATAGGTTTTTCCGTCAGTTTCTCTTCCCGCGCTTTATCAAGACACTGTTCCATTGCCTTCTCATTATCTGCAAAAAACAACTGACTGAACTCTTCCACATCCAAAGTCCCCTTCTCCTGTACGATTTCCGAAACCGTCTGTCTGTATTCCATCAATTTCTGCGGAACCTCTTCATACACTTCCTTCACGGTTTCATGGACAACCGCTTCAAAGGTCTCCACCATTTCTTTTTCCGATTTGCCTACTGCAAGTTTCAGCACATGGTCAGCCAGATAATTACAGCTGTGTCCGTCCACAAAATTCTCGCAATCCGAAACACGGATATATCCATTCGATAAATTCATATAAAAATACTCTGTAATCTTCTGTCCTACCGACGGTAGTATTTTGCTATTTCTCTTCCATTCCACAAGTCCTGCCTCATCAATACTGCAGATAAACTTGGTCTGGTAATTGAGTTTGAAAAACACTATGTATTCCTGCTCATCCATATTGGCTTTTACAAAAATACCATTTCCCGGCATAACATCCGGATTGGACTTTAAAATCGCATGAATTTCATTTGCCACATATTCCACAACCGATTCAAAAGGTGAATCCCCCCGTTCCAAAATCTCTGTTATAAAATCATTCGGTCTGATACGTGCTTTTCTGCTTGTCACCTCATAAAAATACTTGGTCAAAAGTGAATACACGTACTTGCCTTCCGCATCATCCGTTCCAAGTGTCACCTGCGTTGCATTTACAAACGGCAGGTTAATATCAAATATACAAAAAACCGCTTCTTCTATCAGTATGTCCTTACTTCTCATTTTTTATCCTTTCTGCCAAATCCTCCAGATACATCCATCTGTCCATTTTTTCATTCAGCACTTCCGTCAGTTTTTCCTTTTCCTTTGTCAGTTCATTTAACTTCACAAAATCTCTTGAAAATTTCGTAATATCAGCTTCAATTGCCGCAATTTTTTCTTCCAGAGTTGCAATATCACTTTCAATCGTCTGATATTCCTTTTCTTCCATATAAGTAAATTTCAGTTTTTTCTGACGCATTTTGGATGGGTCATATTTTTCCTTCGCCTCACCCTTTACGTCCTTTTTGACACTATCCGCACTATCTAAGCCTGCATCAATTTCCTTCTTAAGCATATATTCGGTATAACCGCCCTCATACTGCTTTAACGTACCGTCTTCCTCAAAAGAAAAAATACGTCTTACTACTCTGTCCAGGAAATATCTGTCATGGGATACGCAAATTACAATCCCTGTAAAACGGTCCAGATAATCCTCCAAAACCGTCAAAGTGGTGATATCAAGGTCGTTGGTAGGCTCGTCCAAAATCAACACATTTGGCGAGGAAATCAACACTCTGCAAAGATACAGTCTACGCCTTTCCCCTCCGGAAAGTTTTCCGATAGGACTGTATTGCATAGTTGAATTAAATAAAAACTGCTCCAAAAGCATAGTCGCACTGATTTGCCCGTCCGTAGTTTTTATATACTCTGCCTCTTCTTTAATGTAATCGATTACCCGCTCCGAAGGGTCCATTTCTTTTTCGATTTCCTGGGCAAAATAACCGATTTTTACGGTCTGACCAATGGTAATATCACCCTTGTCAGGTGTCACCAATCCCATAATCATTTTAAGGAGTGTGGTTTTTCCCGCACCGTTTTTCCCTACAAAACCAATTCTGTCGTTCTTAAGAAACGTATAAGAAAAATCCTGAATCAAGTTCTTATCGCCATAGGATTTGTATAAGCCGGATAATTCTATGGTAGTTTTCCCAAGTCTTGTTTCAATACTGTCCATAGAAACACTGCCATCAGTGGCAGGTGCCTTCTGATTCTTCAATTCCTCATATCTTTGAAGTCTGCTCTTTTGCTTGGTTGTGCGGGCTCTTGCCCCTCGCATAACCCAGGCAAGTTCAGTACGAAGAATCGACTGACGTTTTCTTTCACTGGCACGTTCAATTTCTTCCCTCTCAGCCTTTCTTTGCAAAAAACCGGAATAATTCTCATCATAAGAATAGATTTTCCCTTTGTCTACTTCTACAATCCTGTTACAGACACTGTCAAGAAAATATCTGTCATGGGTAACCATAACTATGGATTTACGGGAACGTTTTAAATAGTCCTCAAGCCAGTCGGCCATTTCCTGGTCCAAATGGTTAGTGGGCTCATCGAGGAGCAAAATGTCAGCCGGTGCCAAAAGTGCAGCCACAAGCGCAATCCTTTTTCTCTGACCTCCCGATAATTCCCCCATTTTTTGAGAAAAATTAGTGATTCCAAGCGTTGTCAGCATTGTTTTGGCATCACTTTCCTTATTCCAATGCTCGGTTTGCTCCCTGTTATCATATAAAACACTTTCGATTACCGTCTTTTCCGGTGCAAACTCCGGGGTCTGTGACAAATAACGTATAACCTGCCCATTTGCCCTTATGACCTTACCGTCATCCACCGTAACAAGTCCGGCAATTACTTTTAAAAGGGTAGATTTTCCGGTTCCGTTTATCCCGATAACGCCGACCTTTTCACCGTCTTCCATGTAAAAAGAGGTTTCATCGAATACCTTGCGCTCGGTAAATACTTTTGTAATGTTTTCCAGTGTCAATATATTCAAGATTCTTTCTCCTATTTTTCATTTTAACTTTACCATTTTAACACAAAGCACCTTTCTTTGAAAGATGAAGGACATTTTTCTTGACATTTTTCGCCACTCATAATACGCTTTTTATGTTACAAATTTTACTTATGGGAAAGGAAAAAACACAAATGAAAAGTAACAAAAAGATATTGATTGCGCTTATTAGTGCAATTGCCATTTTTATTGTTGCATACATATTCTTCCGCCAGATGCCGGAAGTTGCTGCAGACGCAGATAGTCCAAGCAGAATGTATGCTACAATCTGGGCACTGGTTCCTCCTGTAGTTGCCATCGTTTTGGCGCTGATTACCAAAGAGGTTTACAGTTCCTTATTCATCGGTATTGTTGCCGGTGCATTATTTTATTCCAACTTCAACCTGGAAACAGCTTATACCACAATGTTTTCTGAAGGTTTCATCGCATCTCTATCAAGCGGATGGAACGTTGGTATTTTAATCTTCCTCGTTGTTCTTGGTGCTATCGTTGTTCTTATGAACAAAGCAGGTGGTTCGGCCGCATATGGTAAGTGGGCAGCTAATAAAATCAAAGGACGTAAGGGAGCTCTTCTTTCAACCTTCGGTCTTGGATGTCTCATTTTCGTAGACGATTATTTCAACTGTCTGACAGTTGGTAGCGTTATGAAACCTATTACAGATAAACACAAGGTTTCACGCGCTAAGTTGGCTTATTTAATTGATGCTACCGCAGCTCCAATCTGTATGATTGCTCCGATTTCATCCTGGGCTGCTGCCGTGGCAGGTGTTGTAGAAGGATATGATGGTCTTACATTATTTATTCAGGCTATTCCTTATAACCTTTACTCACTCCTTACAATCTTTATGATTATCTTTATTTCCGCAATCGGTTTGGATTACGGTCCTATGAAGCTTCATGAAGATAACGCTTTAAAAGGCGATTTATTTACAACAACTAACAAACCTTACACAGAAGAAGAAATTCCTACAGGTAAAGGTAAAGTATGCGACCTCGTAATTCCTGTAATTATCCTAATTGCAAGTTGCGTCATTGGTATGGTATATACAGGTGGTTTCTTCGATGGCACAACCTTTATCGATGCATTTGCAGGCTGTGATGCCTCTCTTGGTCTTTCACTTGGTTCTGTATTTGCCCTTCTTGTAATTGTTGTTTATTATATTTGTCGTAACGTATTGGATTTCGGAGAATGTATG
This sequence comes from uncultured Lachnospiraceae bacterium, assembly GCA_964567585.1. Taxonomy (GTDB): domain Bacteria; phylum Bacillota; class Clostridia; order Lachnospirales; family Lachnospiraceae; genus CALZKI01. The sequence goes on along the minus strand of CAZMND010000035.1, from coordinate 9,021 downwards.
AAAGCCATTCCGGAAGGTTTCAAGGCTATGGTTCCTGCCATTTTAATCCTTACATTCGCTTGGACATTAAGTGGTATGACAGGACTTCTCGGTGCTGACGTATTTGTAAGTTCACTCTTCAAGAGCGGTGCTGAAAGCCTTACATTATTCTTACCTGCAATTGTATTCCTCGTAGCTGTATTCCTTGCTTTCGCAACCGGAACCTCATGGGGTACATTCGGTATTTTATTACCAATCGTTGTAGGTGTTGGCCTGGATGAAAGATTACTGATTATCTCAATTTCAGCTTGTCTTGCAGGTGCTGTTTGTGGTGACCACTGCTCACCGATTTCTGATACAACCATTATGGCAAGTACCGGTGCACAATGTGACCACATTGCCCATGTATCAACACAATTACCATATGCAATTACAGTTGCTGTGGTTTCCTTTGCAGGCTACATTTTTGCAGGCTTTGTACAAAATGCATGGATTGTTTTACCGGTTTCAATGGCAGTTTTAGCAGCCGTATTACTGGTTATTAAAGGTTTTACCGCAAAAAAAAGAAGCGTAAATTAACACAATAAAATATAACCCAAAAGCGGGTTGGCTATTAAAACCAACCCGCTAATTTTATGTCATCTACTCTATTCTTGCCTGTGCTTTATTTTCTTTTAGCATACTTTCATATACCGAACTTTCCACCGGTTTGGAGAAGTAATATCCTTGTGCATAATAGCTTCCGATATCCCTTAAGAATTCCACCTGAACCTTAGTTTCTACACCTTCTACAACAACGAGAAGCTTCATATTTTGTGCCAGTGAAATAAGTGTCTGTAAAATATAATGACTCTTTTCTTCATTATCACCGCCATCTAAGAATTTCAAGTCCATCTTGATAATATCAAGTGGCATTTCTTTCAGCATATTCAAGGACGAATAACCTGAACCAAAATCGTCCATCGCCACCTTAAATCCAACCTCTTGAAGCTGCCTTACCTTCTTATAAATGATTTCCGGATCTTCCGCACAAATTGTTTCTGTAATTTCAAGTTCCAACTCCTGCGGGTCTAAATCATATTTTTCCACAAGTCCCTGCAGTTTCTCAATCAATCCATTACCATAGAAATGTGCTCTGGATACGTTAATTGAAATCGGATAACCGCCATAGCCCTCTTTTTTCAGTTTAGAAAGAAGCTTACAGGTTTCTTCCCAAACAAAGTAATCCAGCCTGATAATAAATCCATTCTTTTCAAATACACCAATGAATTCAAACGGAGGAATCATACCTTTCTTCGGATGTTTCCAACGAACCAGGGCCTCACCACCTACAATCTGTTCTCTTGACAAATCGTATTTTGGCTGAACGAATACACAAAATTGTCTTTCGTCCATAGCCTGTTCCATTTCGTTTTCAATTTCCTGTTCTTTTAAAATCTTAGTACGTTCCGCATCACTATAATATCTGATATAATCAACGATTTTACCATCTTTATTATGCGCCGCCAGACTTGCCCTGTCACACATAATATTGATTGGCACATCCTTCTGGTCTTCAACAAAAAATACACCATAGGATACATTCAAATCCATATTTCCGACAAAGGCTTTAAACTTCTTAGGGAACTTGGTGTTTTCAAAATCTGCCTTTTTCATACACATATAGAAATGGTCACCACTGAATCTGGATACAATAAACTCTCTGCCCTGACCCAACTTCTCAAGTTCGCGCGCTATCTGACTTAATACCCTGTCACCATTGGCCATACCATACAGATCATTCACTACTTTAAAGTTCATAATATCCATCATTACAATGCACATTTCTTCTTCGGAATCCCGAATCATCTCTTTGGCCTTTTCATAGAAATATGCACGGTTGAAGGCTTTGGAAACCGGGTCAATCTGTACCTTTTTCTGTAAAATCTCAGATTCCTGTTTCTGAAACTGTAATTGAGTCATACCCTTCATCAAAGAAGTATAAATTGCCAATGCTGCTAAAACAATAATTCCTATAATCACTAGCGGTAACCAATACTTATATAACAAGTCACCTAATCCCTGCTCATAAGGATTCATAAGCAATTCCATTGTGACTATTCTTTCCTGCTCTTCCGTAGTAATATGATGAATTGTTTTATTCAATACATTAATCAACATCTCATCCTGTGCTGATGCAATCAAACACATTCCATTGTAGAAGGCATCTCCCGGACATTCCACAAGATTATCTGCATATTTGGGTTTTTGTAATAAATATGTAATCATATATGAGTCTTGAATCGCTACATCTGCTTCACCATCTATAACTGCTTCTAAACATTCACTTGTACTTTCGCAATACAAAACCTCGAAATCTGCGCTATGTGCTTCAAGCAGCGGAACCAGATATCCCATTTCCTTAGTAATGGCAAATGTTGCGTTGGAATTAATTCCGTCTTCTACCTTTTCACGTTCCATAACATAAGCTAATTGTGTGCTAAACAATGCATTTGTATGAATTAATTTTTCCGAACCCTCATTATTTTCAAGTGCTCTTTTCGCACGGAGCATAATATAGCCTTCCTCGGCTATTTTGACAGTTTCTTCTTCCATTGTTGTTGGAGAAGCCTGTAACTGTATATCAAACTCCAATCCACTCTTTTCAGAAAGCAGTTCCAAATAATCTACAAAAATACCATTTGGCTCTCCGTCCTCTATATAGCTTAACGGCTTTGAACCAAGCATCAATTTAATGGTAATAACATCCGCATTATTAACAAATTCCTGTTCTTCTCTTGTAAATAACGGTGTGCTTGAAATCTTACCTTCATTGTAATATTTTTCTTCCAGCTCACTTTCCAGGGCAGAATTCTCAATCTTAATCTGCTCTAATGCCTTATTGAGTTTGTCCATTAATGCTACATTCTGCTTCCCTGTAATACAATAAAACGGACATGCACCATAAATACCTACTACTTTAGCATCCGCATTATTGTATAAACTGCCTACCGCAGCCAATGCCACATCCCCTTTTTCCATTGCTTCCATAATTTCCGGCTCTGTTGCAAAATAAACAGGTTCCAGGTCCAAACCATACTCTTTAATCACTTCATTAAAAGCATCTGTATGATAGCTTCCACTCATCATACCCACTTTCTGATTCTTCATTGCCTCATAATCATCGTAGTAGATATCGCTTTCATTATCCGCATATAAAATAGTGTACTCATACCCAAACGGCAACTCGGAATAAAGATACTTTTCTGCTCTTTCCTCCGTGTACTGCGCCATACAAACCAAATCGATTTCGCCATCTTCCAGTTTGCTTAAGCAATTTTCCCAAGTATCCAAAATATATTCATATTCCCAGCCCGTAATCTCTGACACTTTATCCAGATACTCTGCACCATAACCTGTATAATTACCATAATTATTCTGAATAAAATCGCCCTGGTCGATATAACCGACTTTAACAACTTTTTCATCCGCTCTGGCCACCATAGCACAATTTAAGCTGCAAAATGCCATTACAAACGCAAAAAGACAGGACAGCACTCTTTTGCTGCCTGCCTTTGTATATCTACTCTTACGCTCAAACTTCTTCATAAGAACGCCCCCTGTTCCTTAAGGATTTACATACTATCCTTTCTAAACATTACGTAAACTTATTTTAACGCTTTTTTATACATTTGTATAGTATTTTTATGCAAATTTTAGTAAACTAAAATGTTTTAGCTATTCTATCGTAATATCATATATCTTTGTATCGATTTTCGAATCTTTCTCCGGGTTACCCGTTAAAACTATACCATCTGAGGTTTTGATTAAAGCCGCATCCGCTGATTCTCCGTATACTTTAACTTCTTCCTTCTCTCCGCTTCTGCGATAACCCATATCACAAACAACAAAAACATCTTTGTTTACATAAAATTTTGCATTCTCTGTTCCCCCATAGGACAAGACAACCGGATATTTATTTTCCAACCTTGTATGTGCAATAGTTCCTTCTGCCTCTACCATCGAATGTGTAAATCCATATGAAACACCATAAGAATTCTTACCGGTTTCCTGCAAAACCATACCCAAATCTTCCGTCAAAAAAGTGATATATTCTTCTGCCAGTTCTTTTGTAACCTTCCAATAACTGTATCCACCTTCCGGATCATATCCAACTCTGGCTCCGCCTTCAGACCAACTCCAAAATTCCTGAATTGCATTGTCCGGAATCTGTTCATAGCTACTTAAATCCATACTTTCTGCCAGAACTTCTTCTGTTACTTCTGAGTCTTCTTTCGATGTATCCTCATCTTTGATAGTCATTTCAGATTTTTCATTCATTTTTGATGTATCTTGTTGATTGGAACATCCACACAATGTGACTATTAAAAGCATTATCACACAAAAAGAAATAAATTCGTTCTTCATAAGCTATCTTTGTACCTCTCAATTTAAACCCGTTTTGACAATAAACACACTGTTTCAATATTCGCCGTCCAAGGGAACTGGTCTACACACGTTGCCCGCTCTACCACATAGCCTCTTTCCAGGAAAACTTCTAAGTCTCTGACAAGGCTTGTTGGCTTACATGATATATAAATCATCCGGTCTACACCGTAATCAATAATCTTGTGAATTGCCTTTGGATGAATACCGTCACGTGGCGGATCCAAAATAATAAAATCCGGTTTTTCTTCAATGTCATCCAACACCTTCAATACATCTCCGGCAATAAATTCACAGTTGGAAAGTCCGTTCAAGCGCGCATTTTCTCTGGCCGCAAAAACTGCTTCTTCCACAATTTCCACGCCAATAACCTTCTTGGATACAGGCGCCATAAGCTGCGCAATTGTACCGGTTCCGCTGTATAAATCATACACAATTTTGTCCGGTTCTTTTCCATCCGACAAATCACCGATATACTCTCTTGCAGTCTGATATAAAACCTCTGCACCGAAACTGTTTGTCTGGAAAAATGAAAATTCAGAAATTTTAAATTTGAGTCCCAAAAGTTCCTCATAAAAATAATCCTGTCCATATAACGTCACTGTTTCGTCGCTTTGAACCACATCCGCCAGAGAATCATTTTTTGTGTGTAAAATGCCCACGATTTTCCCCGAAAGTTCCAACGCCAAAAGCATATCTGTAAACTCTTTCAAATCGTATGATTCCTGCGTTGTCGTCACCAATGCAATCAAGATTTCTCCCGTTTTTGACGCTTTTCTGACAAGCAGATGACGAAGGTAACCTTCGTGGCGCAGTCTGTGATAGAAACTTGCATTCAACTTATCAAAATACGAAAGCGTGGCAGATAAAATTTTGCGGTAATCTTCATCCACAATCTGACACTTATCTACCTTTACCACATCATAAAAACTACCGCGTTTATGCATACCCAAAGACAATGGACCATCCTTTACTTCATCACCAAAGGAAAATTCCATTTTGTTACGATATTCATACTCTTTTGGACTTTTCTTGATGGATTCAAAAACATAAGGCGCATCTTGTTTACATAACACAGAATCCAATAGTTCCCTAACCTGCTTTTCTTTGATTTCAAGCTGCTTCTCGTAAGGCATAGAAATATACGTACAACCGCCACAAATACCAAAGTGCGGGCATACACCTTCTGCCTTTTCCCAATCGGATTTCTCTATAATTTCAAGAAGCCTTCCTTCTGCTTTGCCTTTGCGAAGCTTATTTACCAGCAAACGCACCTTCTGTCCCGGCAGGGCATTTTTTACAACACATTTCCCTTTCGTCCCGTCAGCTTCCTCTACAATCACAATTCCTTTGTTCGGGAACTCGATTCTGTCTACAATTCCCTCGTATACTTGTCCTTTTTTCATAAAGTCCTCACTAAAACTTATATTTAATAAAATCATATGATGAAAACGGGGTGTACGCTTAGGTACACCCCGTCAAAGCCTTGGTATTATACTGTTGGTGCTTCTTCATCTTCGAAGAAATCATCATCAAAATCTTCATCATCTAATTCTTCATATTCTTCATACACATCCGGTGTAAAATAACGATATACAGCATAAGCAATTGCTGCCACAGCTGCTACAGCACCGATGATTGCCAAAACCCAAAGTAAAGTATTGCATTTCTTCTTTTCTTCTTTTTTGCCGATAGATTCAATCATATCTTTTAATTCTTCAATTTTATTACTCATAATCGTCACCTTCTGCTTTCTTTGAGATGTTTATATAGATTTATAATACCACTAAATTTGGCTTTTTACTATCCTTTTTTTGAAATAATTGAAACTTATTCCAATTTCTGTAATTTTGCAAAAGCCGCATACATAATTTTAGGTCCTGCACCGTCAAATTCTACTGTAACTTCGTAATCTCTGGCACCTTTTGTCATAGCTTTTACCGTGCCTTCCCCGAACTTAATATGCTTCACTCTATCGCCGATATCATAAGCCGGTTTCTCGCCTGCGCCCTGAACACCCTTCGTCAGACCGTTAAGTTCCGCCTTCGCAATATAAGGCTGCGCCGAAACCGGTGCTGTTTTGGGTTTCACTACTGCTTTAGGCTTTGCCGAATAGCTGCTTGGTGCACTGCCGCCATAGCTTTTTGTTCCTGCAGAATTCCCCATATTTCCGAAAGCGCTACGCCCACTCTGCGTAGATGTGTATCCGCCATAAGTTCCCGCCGACTGTGCATATCCGTTACTCATACCATATGGTTTGGACTTAAATGCAGTTCTTTCATAAGAATCGTCATCATAATCATCCAAATCATATTTTTTGTATACCGGCAACCTTGCATCCAGTAAATTTGCCGGAATTTCCTTCACAAAACGGCTCACCGGATTATACTGTGTTTCACCATTTATCATACGCTGCTTCGCACATAAAATGTGCAGGTCCTCTTTTGCACGTGTAATACCAACGTAAGCAAGACGGCGTTCCTCTTCCATTTCATCCGGATCATCCGAAGTGATGGTCCGATAACTTGGGAAAACACCATCCTCAACACCTGTCATATAAACCACCGGAAACTCCAGACCTTTGGCACTGTGTAAGGTCATAAGAAGTACTTTATCATCACTTTCATCCACCTTATCAATGTCTGCTACAAGTGCAACCTCTTCCAAGAATCCGCTGAGCGTTGCTCTGTCGCCTGTCTCTTCTTCTACCTTTTGTTCGTAAGCAACCACTTTACTGATTAACTCATTGATGTTGGAAATACGGTCTTTGATTTCCTCCGTATCTGCATCCGACTCTTCAATTTCCTTAACATAGCCGGTTGTGTCAATTACATCGCGAATTAAGTCTTCTAACGTGTAAATGCCGTTTTTGCTTCTGAACACCTGAATCATATCCACAAAAGGCGCAAGTTTTACAGCCCCTTTGCCGATTGTCATAATCTGGTTTGCTTCTTTTAACGCCTCATAAAAACTGATATTGCGGCTGTCCGCATATTCCTGGACTCTTGTAATGGTTGTAGCTCCAATACCACGTTTTGGCACGTTGATAATACGCTTACACGCCACATCGTCCTTGCCGTTATCGATAGTTTTCAGATATGCAAGTAAGTCCTTAATTTCCTTTCTTGCGTAGAAATTGATACCACCTACAATGTTGTAAGGCATACCTGCAATAACCAGTTTTTCTTCCAACATACGGGACTGGGCATTGGTTCTGTAAAGAATCGCGCAGTCCTTATAATCCCGGCCTTCCCTTATCTTGGAACGTATATCCGAAACCACATATTCCGCCTCTTCATACGCATTGTCAAACTGTCTGAAATGAATGAGACTTCCACTTTCCTGATCCGTCCAAAGCTGCTTTGATTTACGCTTTGTATTATTGCGGATAACACTGTTGGCCGCATCCAAAATGTTCTGCGAAGAACGATAGTTTTTCTCTAATTTAATCACCATAGCATCCGGATAAACCTGCTCAAAATCCAGGATATTACGAATATTTGCACCACGGAATTTGTAGATGGACTGGTCATCATCACCTACCACGCAAAGGTTACGGTTTTTCTTCGCAAGAAGCCTGATTAACTCAAACTGCGCCGTATTGGTATCCTGATATTCATCCACCATAATATATACGAAACGGTCCTGATAATATTCCAAAACCTCCGGACAAAGTTTAAACAATTCAACGGTCTTTACAAGCAAATCATCAAAGTCCATAGCATTGTTTTTCTTAAGAGCCCTCTGATACTCCATATACACATCGCCATAAACCTTCTTGGAAAAATCGCCTATGTTTTTAAGCACATATTCTTCCGGTGAAACAAGCTCGTCCTTTGCGGCCGAAATTGCGCCCATTAAGACACGTTCCTTGATATTCTTGGTATCCACATTCAGTTTCTTGCAAACTTCCTTGATAATGCCCTTCTGGTCGTCTGTGTCGTAGATTGCAAAATGATTATCGTATCCGATTCTGTCCGCGTAGCGCCTTAAAATACGCACACAGGTGGAATGGAAGGTGGAAACCCAAATGCTTTCCGCGCCAAAACCCACAATCTTATCGACCCTTTCACGCATCTCTCCTGCGGCTTTATTGGTAAATGTAATGGCAAGAATATTCCACGGATTCACTCCGTTTTCCTCTATCATATATGCAATTCTGTGCGTAAGTGTGCGTGTCTTTCCCGAGCCCGCACCTGCCAAAATAAGTACCGGTCCTTCCGTCTGAAAAACCGCCTTTTTCTGGTCTTCATTTAATGTATCATAAATACTCATACTTTCTTCTCCTAAAATAACAGTCCAAGGCTCATTATATCATAAAGTTAAGGCGTACCGCAATCGCGATACGCCTTAACTTTTATCTTTACATCTTAAATAAATCTGAATGTGTACCGGTATCAACCAAAGTTAATACAAGTATCTCATCTTCAATAAGATACATCAGCAACCAATCCGGTTGAATGTGACATTCTCGGAACCCCTTAAACTTTCCTTTCAGTTCATGATCATAGTACTTCTCTTCCAAATGGAATACCATTCTGCAATTTATCAACAATATCACTTAAGAGTTTAATATCTAATCCTCTTTTTTTAGCAAGTTTCAATCCCTTTTTAAAC
>CAZMND010000034.1:0-19582 GCA_964567585.1 uncultured Lachnospiraceae bacterium | reverse complement strand
CATCACGCCTTTTTGGCCGGACAATATACATATTTTATGTATGTAACGAGACTTTTATTGCAAAATATGCAATAGGAGTCTGTTTTTTTATACCAAAATTCGGATACTACCTGTTGCATACAAAAATTCATTTTAAAAGGAGAGAAGACAAATGACATTCTTATCAAACATTTTACCGTATCTTTTACTGGTACTCGGATTTGTGTTTTTGATTAAAGGTGCCGACCTTTTTGTAGACGGCTCCTCATCTATTGCAAAACACATGAAAATCCCATCAATTATCGTAGGCCTTACCATTGTGGCCATGGGTACAAGTGCACCGGAGGCTTCTGTAAGTATTACAGCTGCCATTGCCGGCAATAGCGATATTTCTCTTGGCAACATCGTTGGCTCCAACATTTTTAATTTTTTAGTGGTTATCGGTGTAAGTGCAATTATTTTCCCTGTTATTTCACACAAGGATATTATCAAAAGAGATTTATGGTGGAACTTAGGAATTACTGTACTTTTATTAATCCTTATGCTTGATAACAAAATCGGTCGTATCGACGGCGTTATTCTTTTAGCAGGTATGGTAACTTACTTATTTTTTGTTATCAGAAACGCGCTTAAAAACCGTACGACAGAAGATGCAGAAAAATTGCTTTCCGTACCCAAAAGTATCATCTTTATGATTATCGGTTTGGCCGCGATTATTTGTGGTGGTAACTTCGTTGTAGAGAACGCTTCCATCATCGCAAAAAATTTAGGTTTAAGCGAAACCTTAATCGGTCTTACAATTGTTGCAATCGGAACAAGTCTTCCGGAGCTTGTTACATCCATTACAGCAGCTAAAAAACAGGAAGCCGGCATTGCTCTCGGTAACGCAGTAGGTTCTAATATTTTTAACATCTTATTCATTTTAGGTGCATCTTCCGCATTGACACCAATCAACGTTGCACCGGAATTATTTATCGATACAATTATCTTAATCGTGGTAAGTATTATTATCTTTATATTTGCCCGTACAAAGAACATTACAAGCCGTGTGGAAGGTGCTATTTGTGTTGTTTTTTACATAATTTATACAGCATATATCATTATGCGCTAAGAACAGCATAAGCTAAAAGTGCGATACAACAATTGGAAACAACTGTTATATCGCACTTATTTTTTACTTATAAATAAGACTTTTCAGTCCATTATAGAATTTTGAAAAATGCTTACTGTTGGATAAGGCTCTGCGGAGAGGCATCAAAGTGACGACCATATAACTTTTCGCCAAAAACAGCTGGCTTTTTCTCATATATTTGTTCACCGTCATTTTATGTTCAAGACGGTCTCTTTTCTGATTTTCCTTAGTTTCCGAAAAACCGCCACCTTCATAGTTGGCAATAATAAGCCCGGTGTGAACAGGTCTTATATCTTTTTTGAAAAAGCACCATAAAAAATGTTCATAATCTGCCCTGATTTTATATTCCAGGTCATATCCTCTTTCCTCAAAAAGACTCTTATGATAAAAACACGCCTGATGACACGGAATATTCCGATAGCAGGTAAAAGCCGTCAGTTTCTTTGGCATCGGCACATAGGAGTCCGTACTCTCTTTGTAAGTATCCCCGTAATAAATACCTTTATCCGGATGTTCTTCCATATATTGTGCCACATTCGCCAACACGTTTTCATCATAAAATGAATCGCCGCAATTTAAAAAATAAACATAGTCGCCTGTAATTTTTTCCGTAGCCTGATTCATCGCATCATAGATGCCCTTATCCCCAAAACTGTAAACGGATATCCTGTCATCCGCAGGCACCTTTTTCAAGGAATCATCCTTGGACAAACCATCCTTAATAATAATCTCAAAATTGTCATAGGTCTGTTTCAAGGCCGTTTCTATTGTTTCATAAAGTTTATCTCCCGCATTATAACAAACTGTCACAATACTGAATTTAGGCTTCGCCATCATTTCTCTCCTTACCGTACTTTGCAAAATAAATACCATCTTTCAAATATGTATAGGCCTGTTTGAAAGAGATTTCTTTGCACATAGTATCTTTATTTTTTATCAAAAAGCGCAATCCCCAAACCTTTGCCATAGCGCCGTATAAATAGTGGTATAAAACACCTCTGTCGTAAAAGAATTTTTTATTATAGCCGAAAAACCATGTGGATTCTCCCGCTTCTTCTTTTCCGATAACAACATCCGTCGCATACATTTTAAGTCCCGCTTTCAAACAGTCATTTAAAAACAGGCTGTCTTCACCGTTACTGTACTTTGCACCACCGCCAAAAAGAAGCGAAAACGTTAAATTACTGCTATGCATTTTATCCGTTCTTATGGCTATGGCATAGGCCGGATATCTGCCACAATTATACCATCTGACTCTGTGGAAATCCCTGTTAAAATACGTGCGTCTTTCTTCACACACTTCCACATTAAAAAGCAATACGTCCGCTTCCTTATGCTTTTCAAATTCGTCTATAATACGTTTTTCATAATCTGCAACATAGACAATATCATCATCTGAAAAAAGGCTGATTTCTTTATCCGCGCGAAGCAAGGCATTATTACGGCTTAAGCCCACTCCTCTTTCACAAAAGGAATACGCCTTAATCAACCTGTCATTGCCCTTTTCATCCTGCACGCAAAAACTCTCGAAACCATTTTTGTCACACTGGTTAATCAAAACAGCATCTGATGAAACATTCATTTTCTTTATAAGTGCCTTTGGTTCTGCGTGCATCGCAGATATCAGTAATTCTACTACCATTTTATTTCTCCAATTTTAAATAGCGTAGCCTCAGTGCATTCGTTACCACAAAAAGACTGCTCATACTCATCGCAAATGCGCCAAACATCGGACTTAATTTAATCGCCCAAAGGGGATAAAACACACCTGCTGCCAACGGAATTCCGATGCAGTTATAGAAAAATGCCCAGAACAAATTCTGCTTAATATTTCGGATAACTGCTTTACTCAATTTTATGGCATTTACTACGTCAAGTAAATCATTTTTCATTAAAATAATGTCTGCACTTTCAATTGCCACATCACATCCTGCACCAATTGCAATTCCCACATCGGCAAGTGCCAGTGCCGGCGCATCATTAATACCATCGCCCACCATAGCAACCTTTAAGCCTTTACCTCTAAGTTCCTCGATGATTTTTCCTTTTCCTTCCGGTAAAACACCGGCATAAACTTCATCTACACCAACTTCTTTACAGATAGCTTTGGCGGTCAGTTCCTGATCGCCTGTAAGCATCACCACTTTTACGGAAAGTGCTTTCAATTTATCAATAGCTTCCCTGCTGGTTTCCTTTACCACATCAGCAACTGCCACAAAGCCCATAATTTTCTTTTCATTTCCAAAGAACATAGGCGTTTTTCCGAGCAATGCCACCTCTTCACTCTTTTTAAGTAAAGAAGCCGGAATTGTAAGCCCTTTGGCTTCTACCATTTTTGCATTACCACCAAAATAGAAGTCGCCCTTTATTCTTCCTTCCACGCCCATTCCCGGCAGGGCGGAAAAATCTATGCATTCGTTCTTTTCTATATTCTCCTTTTCACAATAGCTCAAAATCGCTTCTGCCAGAGGATGTTCACTGCCTTTTTCCAAAGCATACGCAATTTTCAACAGTTCCACTTCATTGACATCCTCTTCCAAAACAACATCCGTCACAACCGGTTTTCCCTTTGTAATAGTCCCTGTTTTATCAAGCACCACCACATCAATCCCATGGGTACGCTCCAATGCTTCACCGGATTTAATCAAAAGTCCTGCATTAGCACCTTTTCCCGTTCCTACCATAATAGCCACAGGTGTTGCCAGCCCCAGAGCACATGGGCAGGACACAACCAGTACCGCGATTGCCGAAGAAAGCGCAAAAGTCACACTGCTTCCAAAAGCAAGCCATACAATCACTGTAACCAAAGAAATTCCCATAACGATAGGCACAAAAATACCGGCAATTTTATCCGCAAGTCGGGCAATTGGTGCCTTACTTGCACTCGCCTTATCCACAATCTCCAAAATTTTAGAAAACGCCGTGTCGCCACCTACTTTGGTAGCCTCCACCTTAATCACACCATTTAAGTTCATAGAAGCAGCCAACACGGTGCTCTTTTCCATTTTTTCAACAGGAATACTCTCTCCTGTCAAGGCCGACTCATCCACTGTGGAATGTCCCTGGGCAACCACTCCGTCTGCTCCAATTTGTTCTCCCGGTCTTACAACAAAAATATCTCCTACCACCAGTTCCGACGCTTCTATCACAACTTCCTGTTCATCCCGGATAACCGTCACTGTCTTTGGTGCCAATTTCATCAGTTTTTGAATCGCTTCACCGGTTTTCCCTTTACTCTTGGCTTCCAAATATTTTCCCACAGTAATCAACGTTACGATAGTGCCTGCTGACTCAAAATACAAATCATTCCGATAATTTTCCACAAGCGCCATATCATTATGACCCAGTCCATAAGCAATCATATACATAGCAAAAACGCCATAAACCACCGCCGCCATACTTCCAATCGCAATTAACGAATCCATATTAGGACTTTTTTTGAAAAGCATTCGAAAACCATTAGTAAAATATTTCGAATTAAGAAGCAATATGGGCACAAGTAAGACCACCTGCGTAATTGCAAAAATCATAGCATTTTCATTCCCATGCAAATACTTCATTTCCCACTGCGGCATCGGAATACAAAGCCACTCGAAAATCATATGTCCCATAGCCACATACATCAAAAACAACCAAAAAACAATCGATAAAATAAGTCTTACTTTCATTCCGTCAGAATCTTTTTTTAACTGCATGGTTATTTCACTGCCGTCTGCTTTTACCGGCTCTTTTTCCTCTAGTGTCCTCGCGCCATATCCGGCTTTTTTGACACACTTAACAATATCTCTATCCTTCAAAACAGTTTCGTCATATTCAACCTGCATATTTCCTGCCAAAAGGTTTACAGACACCTTGTCAACACCTTTTAACTTTGAGACACATTTTTCCACGTGAGATGAACACGCCGAACACGACATACCTGTCACTGTAAATCTACTGTTTTTCATTTTTTTCACTTTCACCCGTATTCAATTTAAGTTCATCAATAATACTTTTTAATGTATCCGCAGACTGTTCCAATCTTGCTCTTTCCAGTTCATTTAAAACAATAGGAACCTTCGCTTCGATACCATGTTTTCCTACAATTGCAGGCATACTCAAGGACACATCCTCTATGCCATACTCGCCATGCATAATTCCCGACACAGGCAATATGGATTTCTCATCCCTGACGATAGCCTCACAAATACGTTTTACAGACATACCGATACCATAGTAAGTCGCTCTTTTCTTGGCAATGATTTCATAAGCACTGTTTTTCACAGTATCTGCAATTTCCTGCATAGCTTTCTGATGATGGTAATGCCCCCTCATCTCGCAAAATGTATTAATCGGAATTCCCGATACATTGGCACTACTCCATGCGGCAATTTCGCTGTCCCCATGCTCCCCGATAATAAACGCATGAACCGTTCTGCTGTCTACACCGAGGTGCTCGCCAAGTTCATATTTCAGTCTGGCCGTATCCAAAACAGTTCCCGAACCAATTACACGATTTTCTTCGAATCCACTTAATTTAATAGCTACATACGTTAAAATATCCACCGGATTTGATACAATCAGCAAAATGCCTTTGCAATTTCTCTTTGCAATTTCCGGAATAATCTGTTTGAAAATATCTACATTTTTGTGTACGAGATCTAGTCTTGTTTCATCCGGCTTTTGGTTAGCTCCCGCAGTGATAATAATCACGGATGCATCAACAATATCATCATAATCGCCTGCATAAATTTTCATAGGTCTTGCAAAAGGCACTCCATGACTGATATCCAGCGCTTCTCCCTCTGCCCTATTTTTATCCGCATCAATCAGCACCAATTCTGAAAACAAACCACTTTGCATCAAGGCAAAAGCTGATGCCGAACCCACAAAACCGCAGCCTATCATCGCTGCTTTTCTTACATTCACTTCACATTGATTTTTCTTCATCCACAAACCTCCGTATACCATAATTAATTAAAATGATATCTGTAGTTTTCCCAATCTGCTACATAAATATAACCATCTTCTGTTTCGCTAAGTAAGCCTTCTTCAATCAGTTCATTTTCTAATTCAATTGTGGCACCACACCATAGGCAGCGCCCCACTGATACATACCTTTTTGTCTGTACAATCTGCAAGTTCTGCGCCCCAAACCCACAAAGTAAAATACAAATTACACATAATAAAATATGTCTTTTCTTCATACACTTCGCCTCATCAACACTTTATTTTAACATTTTCATGCGTCTAAATGTAACAACAAATAAAATAATTGCCAGCGTAGTAGATAAATAATCTGCCACCGGTTGCGCCATAACAAGCATTTTAGGTGTGTTAAAAAAGTGATGAAACATAAGCAGTGTCGGCAAATAAATAATTCCCTGTCTGCTTATCGACAAAATCAACGTAGGTAGTGCCGCTCCCATCGCCTGAATCGTATTGATAAACACAAATAAAACCCCCAGAATAGGACCTGAAATAATCAACGTTCTCGCAAAAGAAAATGCATACCCAAAAGCCGCATCATTATCTAAGAACGCCCTAACCATTGGTGATGCTCCAAAATAACAAACCACAGTCAATATCGCACTCATACAAAGTGCCAAGGCAATAGAAAATTTCAAAACGCCTATAAATCGTTTTCTGTTTCCTGCACCAAAGCAGTAACCGAGAAGTGGCTGAATTCCCGTTCCTACACCAATTAAAAGCATTACCACAAGCATATTAACTTTAAATGCAACGCCCAGCCCCGCAACCGCCATATCGTCATGTTCTTTAAGCAGGTTGTTAATGACAATGTTGGACGTACTCATCAGCATATTATTGATAGATGCCGGAATACCAATTGCCAGAATTCCCACTGCAATTTTCTCTCCCGCCCTATAATCACGCGGTCTGATAGAAAGAATAGTTCTTTTAGATGTCAAATGAATCAAATAGAAAACAAATGCAACAATATTACCGATAACCGTTGCCACTGCCGCACCGATAACATCCCAGCCAATGCCAAGAATCATTATCGGATCCAGTACAATGTTTGCAATATTACCAAGCACCATACCTGTCATAGCAATATTCGCTTTCCCTTCCGAACGAATAATGTTACTAAAACTGTTCCCTACAATCACAAACGGTATACTAAGTGATACAATAAGCAAATATTGTTTCGTATACTCAATCGTATCTGCACTGGTTCCAATCAATTTGCAAATCGGATTTATCATAAGCCACACAAAAAGCATCCCGATAAGACCCACACCGAGTCCTGTCCAAAAACAAAAGGAAGATGCATTCTTCGCTTTTTCACTTTTTCCTTCACCAAGCATTCTCGATATGTAAGATGTGCCACCCACACCAAAAATCATACCGATTGCCATAAAAATAAGAAATGCCGGTGTTGCCAAAGAAACTGCTGCCACCATATACGGATTCTTTGTCTGTCCGATAAAAAAAGTATCCGCCAGATTATATATCATAACCATCAGCATACTTACAATCGATGGAATTATGTTGAAAAATACCGCCTTAGGTATCGGCGCATTTCTAAAAATCTCTGTTGTCTTATCTACTTTATTCATATTCTCTGTTTTCATTCTTTTCACCTTTTCCTAAACATTTGCATACGTAAGAAATAATACGGCAATTTAGGCAAAAAGTAAAGAGTATAGAGAACTCTTTCGAGTCTCCATACTCTTTTAAATTTGCATCAATTAGATTTTGAACTGCTGTAACAATACTGTCAATTCTTCCGCACGTGCTGTCAACTGACTTGCCGCATCGTCCAATGTATGAATAGCTGACATCTGTTTTGCAGCCATCTCGCTTACGTTTGATGAACAAGCTGATGTTTCAGCTGAAATTGCAGAAATACTTTCGATTGCACCAAGTGTAGCTGCTCTCGCTGCTTCCATATTGTTAACACCTGCTTTGATACCTTCAAGAGATTCAACCAAAGTCTGAACCTGACCATCCATTTCGTTGAATGAACGAGTTGTATTACCTACAGATTCTTCCTGAAGTCTAACAATATCTTCAGCCTTCTTAGCCACCTTAACTACTTCGCCCATATTAGCAATAATTTCATCTACAATCTTACTAATCTGTTTAGCAGAACCCAATGACTGGTCAGCAAGTTTTCTGATTTCTTCAGCAACTACTGAGAAGCCTCTACCTGCCTCACCTGCTCTTGCCGCTTCAATAGAAGCATTAAGTGATAAGAGGTTAGTCTGTTCTGCAATACCATTGATAACACCGATAATCTGACCAATGGATCTTGTCTTTGTTTCCAAAACTCCGATTGCTTCCACAACGTGAGTTGTAATTTCTGTTGTAGACTGTGCTGTACCGGTCAATTCTGATACAGATTCAACACCCTGCTTGATAGATTCGCCGGTTTCTTCTGCTAAACCACCGATAACACCTGTACCTTCTGTAACAGCATCGATCTTTTCTGAGAGAGAATCCATCTGTGAAAGACAATCTGCCGAGTCTTCATCAAGTTTTGTAACACCCTGTTCAATTTCAGACACTGCAAGCTGAATACCTTCTGATGTCTGCATAAACATTCTGGATGACTCAGCCACCTGATCAGATGCAACATTTAAGTCATCACTGGCTGTTGTAACATTTGTAATCAAGTGCTTAATATTCTTAATCATCGTTCCGAGTTCATCTGTTAACAGTTTGAATTCGTCTTTTCTCTTAATGTTGATACTTACTGTCAAGTCACCACCGGCAACCTTCTGTAATTTATAGCACATATAACCGATTGCGCCACTCATATTACTTGCAAAAAGAATACCTAATGCCAAAGCAACGATAACCGCAAGAATAACCACAATAACTGTAATTTTTCCAATTTCAGCAGCCTGTGCAGTAATTGTATCATTTAATACCAACGCACAGATTGAAGCATCCTGACTTGGAATTTTTGAATAAATAAATAAGTAATCTTCGCCATTATATGTAACTTCTTTTGAGCCACTTTCTTCTTCAGATGCCATAGCTTCTACATAGAAATCACTTCCGACGAAAACCGATGTCTCAGGCAATGTGTATAAATCACCTAAAACTTCCTGTCCGTCCATATTGGTTACAAGACCAACATAACTGCCTTCACCGGCATCAAGTGTGTTCAGAATCTCCATAATATAGTCATAAGAGATATCTGCCATAATAACACTCTTGTTTGTCAAATATTTTGCATAACGGATCGCATATTTAGAAGAATCCGTTCCAATGGATGCATCAATGCTTGCATCGTTACCAAACCAGAAGTTTGTAAACTTGTCAGTTGCAACCGGACTACCCTGTTCAGAATTCTTATATTCTGTATATAATCCATCTTTGCTTACCAAAGTAGATGTAATACAGATATCTCCCTTATCGTATAATACGTACACGTTTGAATATATTTTATCTGATGTAGGCATTTTAAGTAAGGTTGTATTCCATTCTCTTCTGAGAGAACTTTCTTTTACAGCATCTGTTGCAAAGTTGCCGCTGAACAATCCTTTAAATTCATCATCAACAAGGTTATTTCTAAAGTCCGCCTGAACGTTTTCCATAGCTGTTGTAATGTATCTGTCCATCATATCAACAGTCTGTGCTGCTGAACTACGGTAATTATCTTCAATAGCACTTGCCGCTTTGTTGTAAGATACAACACCTAATACTACGATACAAGCCACCGGAATCATAAATGCCAAAATAAGCTTTGTGGCAATTCTTCTATGTACAGGAATCGTGTTTTTAAATTTCTCCTTAGGAGTACTTGCCTTTTTCTCTTTTCCTTCAGCCTTGCCGTCGGCATCTTTTACTTTCTTAACTTTTTTTGCCTTCTTAACCTCGGCTTCTTCGCCAGTCTCTGACGCCATAGCTTCTGCTTTCTTTGCAGCTTTGGCTTCTGCCTTTTCTTTCTTCTTAGCTTCCTTCTCAGCCTGTTTCTGTTGCTTCAAAAGTTCTTTTTCCTTCTTCTTCGCTTCTGCCGCTTCCTGTTTCTGCTTTTTTTCTAAGTCAGCCATTTCCAAATCTTTACCCACGACATTACCTCCCAATTACTTATAGTGACTTTTTCATATACCCTTTTGCTTGATTATGTCTACTTAATATAACTTCAGCATCTTAATATGAGCATTATAACAAAAATAAGAACTCTTTTCAACCTATTTAAGCCAGTCTTTTGCATAAAATATAGTGCTTTTTTCCTATTTCTTGTCCGCAATCATATTTTGGGCCCATTTTCCTCTTTTTACTAGACCAAAACCTATCACACACTTTATTAAATCTGATAACTGACATATCAGATATAGTGTTGCAATCGGTATCGCAGTATAATGCCCCAACACATATGCCAGTGGAATGCTGAATACCCACACATAAAAACTGTCGAACAAAAACGTAATCAGTGTCTTTCCACCGGAACGGATAGTAAAATAACACGCATTCAAAAATCCCTGAATCGGCATACAAAGTGCTACAATCAGTATAAATTTGGTGGCCATGGCACGCACTTCATCCGTTGCCTCATATATCTGAGGGAAGAATGGCGCAACCAGTGACAAAAGCGCTCCCACAGCAAAGCAACTCAAAAGAGCAAATACAATGAGTTTACGGTCTGTGTCCTTTGCTTCTTCGATTTTACCCGCACCAAGAAGCTGACCTACTATAATGGAAATCGCCGTTCCCAGGGCAATATAAACCACGTTGAAAACATTACTCAACGTACTGCTGATATTCATAGCAGAAACAACCGAAAGTCCTCTGACAGAATAACACTGTAAAAGCGTAGTAATACCCAGGGACCACAAAAATTCATTGAGCATAAGCGGTGTTCCCTTTATAAAAATATTTCCCATCAAAGTTCCCGGCACCTTAAATTCTTTATAAAGTCCGGCCATATAAGGATGTTTTTCGGTATTCTTGTGTGCATAAACTATGACAATGCCCAATTCCACAAATCTGGAAATCGTAGTCGCAATTGCCGCTCCCACAACACCAAGTTTCGGAAAACCAAACAAGCCGTAAATAAGAAGTGAATTCAGCGTCAGGTTCACCACCACTGCCGCCACACCGGCTTTCATCGGCAAAACCGTCTCTCCAGTTTCCCTAAGCGTTCCGGAATAGGCCTGTACAATAGCAAACGGCACCATACCAACCATCATCACATTCAAATATGCTTTTCCGCTTTGCAGTGTCAGCACCGGGTCAACATTATCACTACTGCCCTTCAGATACAGTCCCATCAAAAACTCTCCCGCAAAGGCAAAAACCACAACGCCTATAATACAGATAACCGCACAAAAGATCAATTTTACACGAAAGGCATTTCTAACCCCTTTCATATCCTTGCATCCAAAATATTGCGCACAAAAAATACCGGCACCTGAAACAATTCCAAAAATAGCCAGATTATAGACAAATTGCAGCTGATTGGCAATCGACACGCCAGTCATTTGTTCAAGCCCGACACGCCCCACCATAATGTTATCCAAGAGACTTACAAAGTTAGTAATTCCGTTTTGCAGCATAATGGGCAACACAACACCCAATGCCATTTTATAAAATGCCTTATCTCCAAAATATCTCTTCATATTTCTCACCAAATTCCCAAGTTCTCCGGCTGTCAAACACCGCGCACCTTCACATATTTCACATACTTTCTTAACTCTTTTTCCAATTCAAACAACTCTTCACTATCCATAGCCGCAAAGCCCTGACAAATGTTCTTATCTGTTTCCTGATAGTTTTGCAGATAATAATTTTCTGCTCCCGAAAGCCAACTTCCGATTTCCAGAATATCTTTCTTTGAATGAAATTCTTTTACAATCGTTGTCCGAAATTCATAACAAACCTTACCCTGTTTCAAAATATCTACAGACCACTTAATTCTTTCAATATCTACATTTGTTCCGCAAACCTTATTATATCCCGAAACCGGAGCTTTAATATCCATTGCAACATAATCAACCAAATTATCTTCCATCAACTTCAAAAGCATTTTGGGATTACTTCCATTGGTATCCAGCTTTACCTTATACCCTAATTCTTTTATCTTTCCAATAAAGGAAGGCAGTTCTTCATAAAGAGTAGGTTCGCCACCCGTAATACAAACCCCCTCTAACACACTTTTTCTTTTTTTAAGAAAAGAGAAAATCTCTTTCTCCTCATACGCTGTCATCTCGCCGCTATGTAAAACCAAGTCACCGTTGTGACAAAAAGGGCATCGGAAATTACAACCGCCCACAAACAAAGTGGCCGCCACGCATCCCGGATAATCCAGTAATGTTGTTTTATTCAGTCCGCAAATTCTCATAAAACATCTCTCCTTGCCCTATACATAACATTTATGATACCATATTCTAAAACGAAAACAAGATACTTTTAGTATAGGAGTTTTTATGAAAAAAATGTTGGACAATCACGAATATTATATGAAAATGGCACTCCGGGAAGCAAAAAAAGCCTATAAACTGGGCGAAGTCCCGATTGGCTGCGTCATTGTTTACGAAGACAAAATTATTGGCAGGGGATACAACCGCAGAAATACGGATAAAAACACCCTTGCCCACGCTGAAATTACTGCAATAAAAAAAGCCAGCAAAGTAATCGGCGACTGGCGTTTGGAAGATTGCACACTCTATGTAACTTTGGAACCCTGCCAGATGTGCTCAGGCGCTATTGTGCAGGCAAGAATTCCCAATGTGGTGATGGGCTGTATGAATCCAAAAGCGGGCTGCGCAGGCAGTATCCTAAACATACTGGATATGCCTCAGTTTAATCATCAGGTTCATACTATCAGCGGAATATTAGAAGAAGAATGCAGTCAGATGCTGACCACATTCTTCAAAGAACTCCGGATAAAAAATAAGTCGATAAAGACTGTTTGACAAGAAACAAAAAACACTGTATACTGTCACTTGCTGAGGGTTTTGGCCTACGTAGCCGCCCAAAGTAAGTGGCAATGAAGTTTGGGTCTTACGCAATGGAAATCCGCGAACCGTGTCAGGACAGGAATGTAGCAGCACTAAGTGGAATCTTTCATGTGCCGTAAGGGTGCCTGAATCAGTCAACTGCTTTGGTAACGTGCGTAGGTGCCGCCCAAGGCTTTTTTTATTTCCATCAAAACATATCGATTGGCTGTTTCTTAAGAATAACAACTGAATAATTGAGCATTTTTAGTTGTTTTTTCAAAACCCTTTTTAAAATTATACAGATAATATACACTACAAAAAACACACCTATAGTAATCAGATGACTAAGATAATCCGGTGTTTGATATATAAGTTCGTGAGATATTTTCGTACAGGTGCCCAGGTTTGTAATTTCATCCCTCAAAATACCACTTTCTATTTTAAGAAGCGTTGTTCCATAATTGATCAAATCTGTTTTTTCATTATGCTCACTTTCAGGATTCAATAAAAATACATTTGATAAACTGATACAGTCATCCGTTACTGCTCCCAGGTTTCCGGCCAATCCCATATTGTTATGTACAATATACGGATACTTTGTTTTCCCTACTACTTCCGCCTCAAACGCCTGACCGTTTTTGTCCTTCAATATAATCACATCGCCCACATTGTAGGTAAAACCTGATATACAAATAACTTCGTCTTTATTATCCTGAAACCAGCGCCCCTCCTTCAAAGGCAGGGTGAAATCTTCCCATTCCATATCGTACGATGCCGAATTCAGATAAGAAAGCACCTCCGTTGTATCATGTTCATATAAAGTATAGGGTTCCAATCGAAGAATCTTTATACCCGTCTCATTTGCCCATTTTGTCAAATACTCTGTATAAACCCGGGCTTTTACTTCATAAATTTCATCATTCGTATAAGCTTCAAATCTTTTACGTGCTTCAGTTGAAATCGTATCATTAGGCTCAAACTCATAGTACTCTTCCAAACTTCCCAGCATTTCCTTGTCCCATGAAAGGCTCCATTCTCCCAATAATTCTACTCCCTGCCATATAAACATAACCCAAGCAGCAAGTATCACAATATTCAATAATCCATTCAGTAATTTAATCTTTTTCTTTCCCATATTTTCCCTTATAACATCTTTAAAAATCTCACATAAAATTCAACAGTTTTAATCAATGTCGGAATCGGAATTCTTTCGTCGTTTCCATGAATCATTCCACGTTCTTCTTTTGAAAGTTTCATTGCTGAAAAACGGTATACTCTGTCCGTAATTCTGCAATAATGTCTGGAATCGCTACAAGCCATCATCAAATAAGGAGATACAATCGCATCCGGCCATGTCATTGCGATGGCTTCTTTCAATTTGGTATATTCCATACAACTTGTATCTGAAACAATCGACGGATTCATACCGCTTACTACCGAGGCATTAATCTTGTCATTTTTAACCACTTTTTTCAAGTAAGCCATGGCAGAGTCCACAGTATCGTCCCCCAAAAGACGCATATTAAGACCCATACTGCCCTTTGGCGGCATAACATTGTACGCTTTACTGCCTTCCATTTTTGTTACTGCCACAGTTGTACGCATAAGTGCATTAATTTCACCGCCTGAAATTCTGCAGTACAAATCAAGCACCGGCGCAAAGCACCACATATTTGCAAAAATCATACGATATAAAAAAGTAGATTCCCTACCGAGAATGTCAAACATATCCTGAACCGGCTTTGTCATTTGACGCTTAAACGGATGTTTTTCAATGTTTACTACCGCACGACTAAGCTGTCCCATAACCGTCTTGACAGGTGGTGTAGATGCATGTCCACCATTACTTTCCAAAGTAAAATCTACACTGACACTGCCTTTTTCTGCAATACCAATGAGAGCACATTCCTTATCAACACCCGGAAATACTTTCTCAACCACGGCACCGCCTTCATCCAATACAATGGCCGGTTTGACGCCATGCCCTTCAAGATATGCAACAATTTCTTTACAACTGTCACCATCAATCTCTTCTTCACCGGAAAATGCAAGATATAAGTCATTTTTCGGTTCATATCCTTCTTCCAAAAGCTTTTCGGTTGCTTCCAAAACACCACACAAAGTACCTTTTGTATCCAAGGTTCCACGGCCCCAGATTACATTATCTTCTATAATTCCTTCAAAAGCAGGCTTGCTCCAGCCTTCTTCCTCCACAGGTACTACATCATAATGTGCCATACAAACAGATGGTGAGGCACTTGACTGACCTTTAATTCTAAAAAGCAAGCCTGTTTTTCCTACTTTTTCAAATTCAGCCGTTTCATAAAGTTTCGGAAAACGCATTCTGATTTCCGCTTCAAATTTCTCATATTCCGCCCAGTCCACAAGACTTGCATCACGGTTTGAAACAGTTTTACAGCGAATCATCGCTACCATATCTTTGATAATTTTATCTTCGTTAAGAGCGATTTCCTCCGCTTCCAGTTTTTCTCTTTTCTCCGGTATAAACAAGAGAGTTCTTTCTACTATTATCACAACAAATACAATAATTAATCCAAGAATTATCCAGCCGATCATCCTACACCCATCCTTTCTTGTACATAATGCGGGCTGCTCCTAAGGCTATTAAAACGCCTACAGGAACCAAAACGCCTACAGAACCTGCAAGAGACGGTACCAACAAGAAAAGTACCACCATAAAGATAAGCGGTGTAATCGCCAGCTTCCAATTCTTACTTACATAAACAACTGCCAAACCGCCGAACAATGCCGGTAAAATATTGTCAAATGCCGGCTTTAAGGTAGGCGAGTCCAAAATCGGTGCAAGTGCCGATAATGCCACAACACCAACCACAATTACAAGAGTTGTCACAATAGAGCTGGTGGCAATCGCAATCGTAGAAATCACTTCTCCTTCTTCCGAGCCCGGTTTTACATCCGCATTTTCCATCGCATTTAAAGCACTTGGAGCTTTAATACTTGTCAGATTCCCCGTAACAAACGCAAGATACGTTCCACCCGTTCCAAGCATCGGTGTATATGTAATAACTTCAATCACACCAACGGTCCAATAAATTGGTGCAACGCCTAACAGTCCTTTCAAAACCGCCGTTGCTTCCGGCCATGCATTGTAATATAAACAAATCGCAATCGGCACAAATAAAATCACAACAACAGCTGTCCATATCCAGATTTTTCCGTATTTATCGGTATTTTTCATATATGTACTCATAATGCGCCTCCTAAACTATCAATGGTGTAATAATTACAGCAAATATCATTGCACCAATCATACTGATAGACAGTGCATAAGTTTCCAGCCATTTCATATTACATTTTTTGATTAAGAGACCACATACAGCCATAAGAACGGCTGAAAACAGCAAGACAAACAACGGAATAAAGCCCGCAAGCCCGCTTCTGATATCCGCAAAAACCATACCAAGAAATGCGGAAATCATCCCAAGGAACAACGATGTCATAAAGATATCGCCCCACTTACTGTCCTTGTTTTTCAGTTTCACCATACCACCTTGAATCTTCTTCATTAAAATCGGCGGCAAAATGATACTTGGCATAATTCCGAGAGTCATAACCCAGGCAATAGCAGAGTATGTCTTAGGGTCTGTAATAGTTTCCGACAATGAAATTCCAAGTGCATTGGCTGTACTTGTCGCAGCCGGCAATTCATATGTAATTGCCCCGATAACACTCATACGGATCCACGGAAGCGGAATTCCCAAAAACTTCGACAAGGTCACAACACCCAGCAGAATCGATACTGCCGGAGCTATTGTAAACACCATAGTCGACAAAATTGTCTTGTTTAATTTTTTCTTATCCATTCCAAGTTCTTTTCCACGTTTATAGGCACGCACAAGAAAAAACACTGACTGCGCCAAAACAAAAATAATAACGCCAATGGCTATTATGTACAAAAAAGAACTGTTCACACTAAAGTTCATAATGAATCCTCCTCATTCGTTTAGGGCTATTATACCATACCCCATAGTACAGATTCAATTATAGAAGAATCCTATAATTTGACTTTTTTCATATAATAACCAAAATCGCCCACTTCAACCTTGTTGCCTCCATTTTCAAAGTACTCAAATCCAAACATCCTCGCCGCATTTACCTCCTGCTTATAAAAATTGCCCGGCACTCCTATAAAAAAGGTACTCTTATGCCCTTTCGCAGGGCCCAAAATTAAATGGTTGTAATTATAGTATCCATGAAGCAAAAACGCATTATTTACCAGACTGTGATAGGGATTACTTAGAGCAATCATATCACTCGGGGTAATTTCAATATAATCGCTTTCCTTCCCCATTAAATTCACTTTCTTTTTTCCATCAGAAAGCTGTTCCCATTTATTTTTGTATATTTCTTTCGTTCTTTCATATGGTGCAACTTCCGGAATATCCACCTTCTCTTCAGGTTCCGGTCCGGAAAACACCTCCCTTCGCTCAACAGGTTTTACCTCCTCTCTCGCTTTTTTAGGCAGCACCATTTCACCTCTGATTACAATTTCCGGGGACACACGTATTTCATATTTTGTGATCTCTCGCAGAAAAACACCTGCTTTTTCCAGTTGTCTTTCCTCGCATATCGCAAGCCCCTGGCCTTTCCCGTCACCTATGTGCACTTTACAGAGAGTATGTCCCACAGGAAAAACCACAAGAGAAGTTTCCGCCTCATAATTAGGCGGCATATTCATGAGCATCACCGTAAACGTACAGATTCCGTTATATATTTCCCGCTTCAAATATCCTACATTACCTTTGTCCACTTCTCCTTCGTAACGATGAAAATATATTATTTTTCTGTCATACATAAAAAAATCTCTCCCTTAGAACATTATATTCCGGGAGAGATTACTTTATGACTAATCTGATTTTTCCAAATATTCAATATAATTCACAACCATAAGTGCGATCTTTAAGGTCATAGCATCATCAAAATTTCTTACATCCAGCCCCGTAACCTTCTGAAGTTTTTCAATTCGGTATACGAGAGTATTTCTATGTAAAAACAACTGTCTTGAAGTTTCCGATACATTCAAATTGTTGTCAAAGAACTTTTCTAATGTTGATAATGTTTCTTCATCCAATTCCTCAGGAATCTTTTCTCCAAAAATTTCATAGATAAACATTTTACACAGATTTACAGGTAACTGGTATATAAGTCTTCCGATGCCCAGTGTTGCATAAGAAACAATGTCCTTATCACTGTAAAAAATCTTGCCTACATCCAATGCCATTTTTGCCTCTTTATAGGATTTCGATACATCTTTCATTTCCGATACAACATTACCATATGAAACATGTACATTCTGCATAATTTCTGCATTCATCATATCAACAATTGTATGAGCCACAGATTCACATTGTTCAGTAACATTTTCATCACCGAGCATTTTTATCAGAATCATATTTTTCTCATCTACCGTTGTTACGTGGTCTCCTGACAAACCTGAATACATTCCCTTTAAAAGTTCCAATGCCATATTATCGGTAGTGGCATCACTACTATCAACTTCCACAAGGAAAACAACTCTCTTTTTGCTGCATTCCAAATGCAGTCTTTTCGCCTTATTGTGGATGTCTACAAGCAACATATTATCCAAAATTAAATTCTGGTAAAAACTGTTTTTATCCATTTTATCCTGATAGGCATCATTCAGTTGCCTAAGCTGAGAAACCGCAATTTTTCCCACCATATAGGCATTTTCATTGTCTAAAGTAACAACAATGTACATTCCTTCCTCATCACTGCCGGTTTTCAAAAATCTCACATTCCCTATCGCCTGACTATCCGCTTCCGAATTCACGAAATCCCTGATAACATCCATATCCACCGGACACAACTCCTGATCTCCAAAAATATACTGTCCCGTTGTATCCAATACACAGAATTCAACCCCCGTAATATTTTTAAGTTCAGTCATACTTTTCTGAATTATTTGATTAGAAACCATAATCTATATCCTTTCTGCTTCCCCACAGACCTCATTGTAACACATTTTTTTAATTTTAGATATAATTTCAACCGTATAATTCTATAAAAAATGGGAAGGCTCATTTGAGCCCTCCCACAGAGGTTGTGATACAAACTAGTTTGTGATAGTCTGTTCTGTTTCTTTATCGAAGATATGAATTTTTTCAACATCAAACGCAAATTTAACTGTATCACCAGGTCTAGCTGTTGTACGAGAATCAACTCTGGCTGTAATTGGGAATTCAGCCAAGTCAAAGTATAAGTAAACTTCAGCACCAAGTAATTCGTAAACTTTGATTGTAGATTCGAATGAAGCTTTTGCTGTTTCGATAAACATTTCTGAATCGTAAACGTCTTCAGGACGGATACCAAATGTAACAGTTTTTCCAGCATAGCCGC
Organism: uncultured Lachnospiraceae bacterium; assembly: GCA_964567585.1. Taxonomy (GTDB): domain Bacteria; phylum Bacillota; class Clostridia; order Lachnospirales; family Lachnospiraceae; genus CALZKI01. The sequence goes on along the minus strand of CAZMND010000034.1, from coordinate 178 downwards.
CATCGATAAGTTTTTTAGCTTTTGCAGGTGGTAATGGAATAGCTGTACCAGCAACAAGAAGGCTTGCTTCTTCACCATTTACTTCAACAACTGCATCAAGGAAGTTCATCTGTGGTGAACCCATGAAACCTGCTACGAATAAGTTAGCTGGTTTTTCGTATAAGTTCTGAGGTGTATC
>CAZMND010000033.1:0-19808 GCA_964567585.1 uncultured Lachnospiraceae bacterium | reverse complement strand
ACCGATACCCAGTTCACTGTATGCAATAATGTTTCTCTCATCAAAGAAAATCTTACCTACATCCAGCGCCATTTTTGCTTCCTTATAGGAACGGCTCACTTCTTTGATTTCGTTAACTATTGTACCATAAGCTACGCGCACATTCCTAAGACCATCTTTTTCCAAAGTGGAAATAATGTTTTTGGCAGCCTTTTCGATATCTTTCACGCTGTCACCTTCGGATAAATCCCTCACCACGATGACATTATTCTCGTCCACCGCTGTTATAAAGTCTTTATTGCCGGTGTTCATATTGGTACGGATGATTTCCAGAACATTGTTCTCTTTATCATTTTCCGCTTCCACAATCATAGCCACACGGCGTACTTCCGCCTGAATATGAAGTTTCTTCGCTCTGCTGTAAATATCAACGAGGAGCAGGTTATCTAAGAGTAAGTTCTTAATAAAGTTATCTTTATCGAAACGCTCTTTATACGCAACAAGAAGTCCCTGAATATGAAAGGTCGCCATTTTACCAACCGTATATACATCCTCTCCCACGCCACTTACAATCAGAATATACTCAAGCTGCTGTTCATCATATATTTTAAAGTACTGCTTTCCCTGTATCTCCTGTGAATCAGCAGGTGAAAGAGCGAACTCACCGACTGCCTTTACGCAGTCCCCCATAGGTGATGTCGATACAATTTCTTTGCCGTCTACATCCGCTACACAAAGCTCTACTCTTGAGATGTTTTTAATGCCTTCAATTGTGCTTTGTAATATTTGATTGGATATCATCTGTTTTCCTCGCTTTCATAATTATAGACAAAATATACAATTATTTCTCAAAGATTTTTTTCTAAAGAAACGCATTCTTGATTCATTTTAACTTAATTCTACAAAAAAATCTACACTAAATATGTTTTTTTAGTGCAAATTATCCTCATTTTTGAATTTTTGACCCTCTTTTTCATTTGTAAGGTTTGTCCAAATTCATATATCAGAAAAAAGCCTTGTTTTTTCGGCACTTTATGCCGATATGTATATGTAAGGAAAAAGAAAGGAGGGTGTCTATATGGATATTCCTGGATTATCTATGGCTATGTCTCAGATGAACTTGATGCAACAGGTTGGTGTTTCCGTGCTCTCAAACCAGCTGGACACTGCTGAAATGACGGGTGCCGCTATTTCACAGATGATTGATACAGCCGGAATGGAGCGTAGCGTAAACCCTTCTGTCGGCGGAAACTTCGATATGTATGTTTAGCCTACTTACAAAGCCGGAGTCCTAGAATTCCGGGCGTTATATAACGCAAAAGAGAGTTTGCCTGCGCAAGCTCTCTTTTCATTTTACCATGGTATAAATTCTAATAACATAAACAAAATACTGATAACAACACCAATAATAAATGGAATGGAAATCACTTTTCCATCTTTTACTTTTCTATCCTGCCATGCTTTGATTAACAGTGGTTGTCTGCCTTCATTTTTGCTCATCCATACAAGCAGACAGATTGCAATCGTTGTGCCGACTACCGCAAGAACAACATAAACACCAATCATATTTAAAAGTGTGCCCGTTGTTACAATTTCGTTGGCATTTGCCATCATTTCATCGCTTACCACACTGTCTGAAATAATCATCATAACAGCATTTGTCGAATTCACAAGCACGTGGAACAAAACAGAACTGAAAATACTTCCCGTTGCTTCCACCAAAAATCCAAGCAGAACACCAATGACAAAAGCATAACTCGCCTGATTGATGTTCATATGCAAAAGTCCGAACAAAAGTCCCGACGCAATAATTGCCTTAAATATATTGCCTTCTTTTTTCATTCCGCCAAAAATGGCACCGCGGAACACAACTTCTTCACACACCGGAGCTAAAATTCCCACGAAGAAAATCAAAAGCAGCGGATGCAACGATAAAAACTGTTCACTGTTTGCAGAAACCGTATTTTCCACAAATAACTGCGATACCAGATTTACAAGTGTTACAAGGGGAGACGCTGCCATTGTAAAGGCAATTACCCCAAAAAATGTGCTCCATTTTATTTTTCTGATGCTAAGAACATCCGTAACCTTATCTTTACTGAATAAAAGCATAAAAAAGGTAGGTACAATCAGCATCGCTTCACTTACAAATATATTCGGAATCATATCCAGTTCAAATCCTGTTTTCAGGTACAATACCGTCAACAGCAAACTAATTGATATACTGACACAGGCTATAATTAGATAGAGCCAACCTGACTTTTTGCGATTCATATCCTTACTCCTTTGTGTTGCTTCGTACTATTTCCTACGAATTGCTGTTTCGGTAATTTCAATTTTACCTTCCTTTAGCAATCGGCCCACAGCACGCTTAAATTCATTTTTACTCATCTGAATTTCACGTCTGATAACCTCAGGATTTGCTTTATCCGTAAACGGTAATGCACCGTCAAAGCTGTCAATTAAATCCATAACTCTTTTAGCATCCACATCCATCTGCAAATATGCCTTCTCGCGGATACTTAAGTTGAGTTTTCCATCCGACTTAACCGCTGTAACTCTGGCTGCTACTTTATCGCCCACTTTTACATCCCCATAAACTTCCTTTTTCGGAATCAGGGCCGAATAACGATTGTCAACCGCCACAAAAGCGCCAAACTGATCGCTGATTTCGTATACAAAGCCTTCTACCTTATCTTCTTTCTTATAAGGGCTACCTAACTCAAGATATTTATAAACCTTCATTGTGGCACAGAGTCTGTTACTCTTATCGATGTAAAGTGCCACAAGACAATCGTCCCCTTCAAAAACCTTTCCGGTCTGCTCTTTAAATGGCAAAAGTAAGTCCTTCTCCAGTCCCCAGTTCAAAAAGGCACCGAACTTGCCTACCTGAGCCACCTTCAGCATAGCCACTTTATGCAGTGTAATCTTCGGCATATTGGTGGTTGCAATCAATCTGTCTTTTGAATCCCTGTAAACAAATACTTCTACTTCATCACCAATTCCGGCTCCATCCGCAACCTGCTTTATTGGTAAAAGAATACGTTCCTCAATGTCTTCGTACTCCTTTTCACCGGCAGCTACATCCGCCAGATACACGCCGAATTCTACTTTTTTTACAATCGTTAATGTTTGTCTTTCACCTAATTGAATCATCTTTGTCTCTCCGTCCTTTCCGTCTTATCAAAGAAAAATTATTCCATTTTTCCAAACTCTATATTCACTAAAAGTTCGTTTTTCTGATTTTTAAGTATTACCTGATTTTTCCCGTCCGCATCGCGTGTGTATACGCAGATTTCATCACGCAAAAATGCCTGATTTTTATATTCTACACGGAATTCGTTATAGATATTATTCAGATAACCTTTTGCAACGCTCAAATATTGCACATTATTCACGTGTCCGTTTGTATCCAAAAAGAAGGGGGATACCGTAATCCTGTCACATTCTTTTAGTTCTTCATCATTATACAAAATTTTCTTAGCACTGCCCATATCCAGTGCCTCTTCTAAAGTATATGGTTCACTGACTTCCTTTGGAACCTTTGTAATACGGTTTTGTTCAATATTGTAAAGCACCCACTCGGAATCCGCCCGTGCAATGGTGTTACCTTCATTGTCAATCAATACGAAATTTCTGCCGCCTCTGACATTTCTGAAAGAATGAGGCCATGTTCCTATCGTAATCTCTTCGCCAAGTCCCGGTTTTCTGAATATCTGTACGTGCCAGGCAATAAGCATCCATGTTAAATGGTTTTCCTTTAAGAAATCAATTCCTACACCCAGCTCTTCTGAATGGAATGATGAACAGTCCTGAAAATATTTCATCATAGCTTCCAAAGACAAAAATCCGTCCTTATCCAATTCACTATAGCGTACTTTACTCTTAAAACTATACATTATATTCCTTCTTTCGTTTAAAAATCTGCACTTCCGATGTCTATCGAAGGTGCAGATTCTTTTTATATTGCATATGCTAAACTCTGTTTTTTTTCTTCCAATAGCTGCATAATACCGCGTGTAATCTGATAATTCACCATTACAATAAAGCGGCAGTCATCTTCTACATTACGCGCACGGCTGATATACTCTTTGTGGCGGGCCTTGATAAAATCAATTAAGTCCTCCAGACTTTCAAAATAGATTTCATACTCCGTGTGCTTTGTAATATCATAATTTGCAAGATACTCTTTTAATGCAAGTAAAAGTTTTTTCTCATATACACAATGGTCCTTGAGATTGCCTTCGTAATGTCTATTATGCGGAAATGTAAAATAATCCGCCGTATAATGGATGATCTGTCCCAAATCTCTGGCACCCTTCATCGTATACTTATCTTTTCCTGCAGAGTATTCAATAAATTTCTCAATACGTTCTTGCACCATATCAAACGTTTCATGAAACGCATGCTTTGTTGTCAAAAAAGAAGGCTTGCAATCCGGCAGGATACTACCGATACAAAAAGCTTTCCTATGTGATTTAATACCTTCATACTCCAATTTGTCAGCCAAAAATCCGGCCAATGAAATGTGCGATTTCTTCCTCACAATATTCTCCTTCCCAAGTACATTTACCCAATCCACTTTTCAGAATATCGTGATTTACATAAAATTGCAAGTCCTTTTCTCAATTGTTCACAAACTGTTTACGAATTACAATAAAAAAGAAGCCACACACATATGCGACTTCTTCATACACTATTTTTCAAAAATAAATTATTCCACACTGTTCTTTTTCATATATTCAGCAATAGAACCGATAGTTGTGAATTTTTCTAATTCTTCTGTTGGGATTTCTACATCGAATTCTTCTTCGAATGCCATTGCCACTTCAAATAAATCTAATGAGTCAGCACCTAAATCCTCTTTTAAGTTTGTGTCTTCGTTAAGTTCTACATCACCAAGTCTAAGTGTTTCTCTAATAATTTCAATCGCTTTATCTAACATCGTTTAAATTTCCTTTCTGTTTCTTATTAGGACAAACAAAGTATATGTGTTATTTCTACGTTTGTCAATAATCTTTATTCAATATTTATAAGATATTGGTAAATATCCCGTTTTCCTACCCCTCTGTCCTTAGCAACCTTCTTTAAAGCTTCCTTGTGGGAGGTGCCTCGGTTTTCATAAAAAGCAATATGTTCTTCGATGGACATTTTCTCCCATTCGTCTATTTTCTCCTGCTTTTTCTCTTCCCTGCTTTTGCCTTCAATTACAAGGACATACTCACCTCGCGGTTCATTTTCCCCATAATATGCGATAGCTTCTTTCAAGGTTGTTTTGAACACGGTCTCGAATTTTTTGGTAAGTTCCCTGCAAAGTGCGATTTCTCGGTCACCTAAAACCTCATACAGTTCTGCCAGTGTTTTTGTAAGTCTGTGAGGAGCCTCATACAATATCATAGTACGGCTTTCCTGTTTTAATTCCTCTAAAATGTCTTTTTTCTCTTTTTTATCGGCAGGTAAAAATCCTTCCATACAAAAACGTCTTGTATTGAGACCCGATAGGGTAAGTGCCGTAATCAATGCACAGGCTCCGGGAAGGCTCGTTACCGTGATGCCGGACTTTTGACACTCTCTTACAAGAATTTCACCGGGGTCCGAAATCGCAGGTGTTCCCGCATCGGTAATGAGGGCTATATTTTTTCCCATCTGAAGCTGCTCTACCAGATACAAAGCCTTTTCCACCTTGTTAAATTCGTGGTAGCTGGTCATGGGTGTTTTAATCTCAAAATGATTCAGCAGCTTAATACTGTTTCTGGTATCTTCTGCCGCAATCAAATCCACTTCTTTTAAGGTCTCCACAACCCTCGGTGTCATATCCTGCAAATTCCCGATAGGCGTAGCACACAAATACAAAATACCTGCCATAAAAATTCCTCTTAACTAATATCCGTAAACATCATAAATTTCCGGCATATACACTCCCGGCTCTTTATAAACAATCAGTGGTTTTTCCACAGTGAGCCTCGGTTTTCCGCCTCTGTTGGCCTCAATAAGCACCATATTGGGCTCTTTATCCACGTAAGGGTACACAAGCTGCATTCGCTTAGGCTCCAGCTTATATTGGTGAAGCAGAACCATAATCTCAGACAGTCTGAACGGTCTGTGCACCATATAAAAATTTCCCCCGGGCTTTAAAAGACGTGACGCCGCCTTAATGACATCTTCCAGCGTACAAAGCACCTCGTGACGCGCTATGGTTTTGGCCTCATCCTTATTCTGAAGGCCGTGGCTGCCTGTCATATAAGGCGGATTACAGGTAATGACATCAAAAGAAGCAGCTTTAAATAAAGTATCTGCTTCTTTTATATCGCCTGTGACAATATCTATTTTTTCTTCCAGATTATTTAACAAAACGCTGCGTCTTGCCATATCTGCGCTATCTTCCTGAATCTCCAGTGCGCTAAATTTATCCGCCTTTGTTTTGGCCTCCATAAGAATCGGGATGATTCCCGTTCCTGTGCATAAATCGAGCACCTTATCGCCTTCCTTTGCTCTGGCAAAACCGGACAACAAAACTGCGTCCATACCAAAACAAAACCGTCCCGGATCCTGAATAATCTGATAGCCGTTTCTTTGCAAATCGTCAATGCGTTCGTTTTCTTTCAGATTAATCGTCATTCAGTTTCGACTTTCCTTCCTGTCGTTCTTTTCTTTCCAGTTTCTCTAATTCTTTTAATTCAGGGTCATCCAACTCGATTTTCTGGTTCTTGTTGAATTTTTTCTTGAAACGAAGATTATCCACATGGTATTCGAGAATTTCTTTTTCATCATCCACTTCTACCAGAATCTTAACAAGCTGACGAAGTACATTGACACTCTGTACTTCCCCCCTCTTACCATCGTTGGTATTAACAAAGTCACCTACGTTAGGAAGCTTCTTATTAAGTTCTTCGTAGGTTTCTTCTTCGTGCTTCAAACAACACATAAGACGTCCGCAAACGCCGGAAATCTTAGTCGGATTTAAACTTAAATTCTGTTCCTTTGCCATTTTGATAGATACCGGGATAAATTCCGGAAGATGTGTATGACAACAAAGCGGTCTTCCACACACACCGATACCACCACGGATTTTTGTCTCGTCTCTCACACCAATCTGACGAAGTTCAATTCTTGTTTTAAATACACTGGCCAAATCCTTTACAAGCTCTCTGAAATCAATTCTTCCGTCCGCGGTAAAGTAGAACAATACCTTGTTGTTGTCGAAGGTATATTCCGCATCTATTAATTTCATTTCCAGCTCGTGCTTTCTGATTTTTTCCAAACAGATATCAAAAGCCTTCTTTTCTTTTTGTTTATTTTCTTCTTCCTGCTTTTTATCTTTTTCCGTAGCAACACGCAAAACAGGTTTTAACGGCTGAATAACCTTATCGTCCTCTACTTCCTTTGGTTCACCCACAACAGTGCCGAATTCGACTCCTCTCGCGGTTTCTACGATAACGTTGTCGCCTTTTTGTATTTTAAGCTTGCCCGGATCAAAAAAATAAATTTTTCCTGCTGCTCTGAATCTTACACCAATTACTTTTACCATCTATAAACCTCCATCTATAACCACAAATTCTTTTTTAATTTTCTTTCTAATTTTCTTTCATCGTAAGAAGCAAAAGCTCCATTGCCAAATCAAAGTTGACATTGGCCGCAAGTCGCTGTTTTGTCTTGTCCAGCATTTCTATGATATTTTCAATGCCTTCATAAGTACTCAGCTTTGCCGCCTTTCTAATATACTGTACTTCCTCTTTAAAAATCAAGTGGTTTAAGTCATTTGTTGCTTTGTATAAAAGCACGTCCCTATACCACACTGACAACATATCCAGATAATCGGAAATATCCATACTGTAATCACCGATTTTCTTAATGGCAGTCACAATTTCATGAATTTCCATATCCTTGATGTTTTTCATAAGGGACACGGCTTCCGCTTTAATATTATCAAACTCCTCGCTCATTGCAAGCATTCTGGCTTTTCCAATATTTCCCCTGGAAAATGCAGCACAGACTTCCGCCTTGTAATCAGGCAAATCCATAGAATCCATAAGGAATCTTTTTACCTTTTCATCTTCCACAGGTTTCATGGCAAGTACCACACAACGGCTCACAATCGTAGGCAGAAGTGTCTCTACATTTGTTGTGAGAATAAAAATCACAGTATACGCAGGCGGTTCCTCCAATGTCTTTAAAAGCGCATTCTGGGCAGCCACCGTCATCTTCTCGCCTTCGTTGATAATATATATCTTTTTCGGACCACTGTACGGCTTAATCACAACGTCATTTGCCACCTGGGCACGAATATCATCGACACCGATACTGTTTGGTTTTTCATGCATAACCTTAATGATGTCAGGATGATTCATACTCACTGCCTGTTTGCAGGAATGGCATTCCATACAAGGGTCAACTCCGCCCTTCTCACACTGCAAAGCAGCTGCAAAAATACGTGCAATGAATTCCTTGCCCGAATATCTCTCACCTTCGATAATATAAGCATGAGAAATTTTATCAAGTTTAATGGCATTTTGTAAATGCTCTTTAATATGTTCCTGTCCGATAATATCTTTAAATCCTGTCATTTTTGCATCCTCCTACGTAAAGATGTCAAGAATCAGGCCTTCAATCTCACCAATTTTTGCGAGGATTGCAATATTGTCCTGTTCTTCTTTTACGAGCTCCTTGGCAAGCTCGTCCAGATTCTGGTCAATCAATCTGATAATTCCGTATACTCTGTGACGGCCCTTTCTGTCCAAAAAGTTTTCCCTCTCAAAGGTATGTGAACGATTGATAATTTCGTTCATAAATTCCTTAATCAGTCCCCGATATTTTTTCATATCGCGAACATCTTTTTTCTTAGCAATTTTCTTGCCCTGCTCGCTGATTTCACCCATCAGAGCCGCGATGTGTTCCTTCAGGGCAACATCTTCTATATGGCTGACAAGTGTAAATTTAAAGCTTCCGTCTGACTGCTGTACTTTCTGCGCAGCCTCGGTCTTCGCCACCTGCGACAAGGCATTTACTTTAATATCCACACTCTCACCACCTTTTCATTTTTGTATATGTTAATCTATATTCTCCTGAATATATTGAATGATTTCTTTTGTACAATGCTTTAAATTTTCATTGTAAAAGCTCGTTGTTATTCCGGCTTTTTTTACATTTTCTTCACTGAAGTCTTTACTATCTGCCAAAAATCTTCTGCACATTTCTTCGTACTTCGGTGTTTTCTGCTTCTTTTCCCTGTTTAAGGCTCTTTGCAGTCTCACACCGTCATCCAGTTTAATAAGTATCGGGAGCATCTTTTCCCGTCCAAAATACTGCGCTGTTTTTTCATAGGATTCCAGCGTTCCGATAATTATGTAGCTATTTTTTGACAAGTCGATATTTTCATCATTCACGGTAAAATAACGCCAAAGCCCATAACAGGTATCATAGCTTCTGTACTCGATTACTTTTTCCTCTTCGCACAGTTTTTTAAACCCGTCCTCATCCGTGAAAAAATACTGTACTCCGTTTTCTTCTCCCAAACGGATAGGTCTTGTGGTATATGGTACGATCTTTTTCAAATCAATACTTTTGTCTGATAGTATGCTTCTATATATGGTATCCTTGCCCGAAGAACTTTTTCCCATAATATATACGATCTTCCCCATTGCCTTTTCCTTTCGAATAAAAATAGAAGTATCACCTAAATGGTAACACTTCTATTTTACATTACTTTTAAATATAATACAAATGAAATATCTATTCTACTTCAATTACTCTGATCATATTTGTTTTTCCGGAAATGCCAAGTGGTACACCTGCTGTTAAAACAACCGTATCACCTACTGCAATAAGACCTTCGCGTTTTGCAGTTTCAATAGCTGTTATGAAAAGATGGTCTGCTGTATCTTCCTTCAAAATTCCGATTGGAGTTACACCCCAGCATAAATTCATCTGTCTGCAAACCTGAGCTGATGTACTGCAGGCGATAATTGGACAGTTTGGTTTGTATCTGGAAACCATTCTTGCCGTAAAACCGGAAATAGTTACAGTGATAATAGCTTTTGCATCCAAATCCATAGCTGTATCACAGGTAGCGTGGGAAATAGCTGTTGTAATATCCTGCTTTACGATTTCTCTGCGTTTCATACGGTTTTTGTAATCAATATCCTGTTCTGTACGTTCTGCAATTTTTGCCATAGTCTTTACAGCTTCAATCGGGTATTTACCTGCAGCTGTTTCACCGGATAACATAATCGCTGTTGTACCGTCATAAATAGCATTGGCAACGTCCGTTGTTTCTGCTCTTGTAGGACGAGGATTGTTAATCATAGATTCCAACATCTGTGTAGCTGTAATTACGTGCTTACCATTTGCTTCCGCAAGCTTAATCATACGTTTCTGCAAAATAGGTACTTCTTCAAACGGAATTTCAACACCCATATCACCACGGGCAACCATAACACCGTCTGCAACTGCCATAATTTCTTCTAAGTTGTCGATACCTTCTTTATTTTCAATCTTGGCAATAATTGTCATATTGCCACCGTTTTCTTCTACAAGTTTTCTTACTTCTACAATATCGGAAGCTCTACGTACAAATGAGCAGGCAAGAATATCGAAACCTGTCTTAGCACCGAAGATAATATCGTTTCTGTCCACTTCACTGATAAATGGCATTGAAAGATTTGCGCCCGGTACGTTTACACCTTTTTTATTAGAAACCTTACCGCCGTTGATAACTTCACATTCGATGTCTGTATCGGTAACTCTAAGAACTTTCATTTCGATGAGACCATCATCGATTAAAATTCTTCCACCTACTTCCACGTCATTTACAAGTCCTTTGTAGGTAATGCTACAAATATTGTTGTCACCTAAAACATCGTTTGTAGTTAAAGTAAAAATCTGACCCTTTATCAGTTCTTCTTTTCCGTTTGCAAATTCCTTTAAACGGATTTCAGGGCCCTTTGTATCAAGAAGTGTTGCTACCGGAAGATTTAATTTCTTACCGATTGAAATCACATTTTCAAATCTTCTTTTCTGTTCTGCGTGGTCGCCATGTGAAAAGTTAAATCTGGCAACGTTCATACCTGCTTTCATTAATTGTTCCAGTTTTTCCGGACTTTCACTGGCAGGACCGATTGTACAAATGATTTTGGTTTTTCTCATTCTTTTCTCCTCCACATAATCTATCTATGTTCATTATAACATTCTGTAAAATAAATGGAACTGTAAATATTAATTAATTTCTGTTATTTTTTCTTAGATGTTTTAGCGGAAATTTTCAATACATCTTCCGCTTTTCCAATGACAATAATATGATCTTCTTCTGCAAAAATGTATTCTGCCCCCGGTGACGGGTTCAAATTTCCGTTATTTTTAACTGCAATAATATTAATATTATACAATTTTCTAACATCAATTTTGGCAATAGTTTTACCTATCCATTCTTTTAGAATTGGCATTTCAAATACAGAATATTCATCTGTCAATTCTATATAGTCATAAATATTGTCAGCAGTATATCGGATGGCAAGGCTTTCAGCCATTTCCTCTTCCGGATAAAAGACTTCGTCTGCACCGATTTTTTTCAGAAAATCCGCCTGACGATTTCTTTTTGCCTTCGCAATGACGCATTTTGCACCAAGTTCTTTTAATATGGCTGTAATTTCAAGAGCTGCATAGAAATCCTCGCCTACCGTTACAAAACAAAAATCGAAATTGCTTACGCCAAATGAACGAAGTACACCCTCTGCAGAGCAATCGCCTACAACAGCATTTGGAATTTCCTGCGCCATTTCCTGAATAATATCTTCATTGGAATCTACAATCATAACCTCATTGCCAAATTCGATCATTTTACGGGCAAGATGTCTTCCAAGTGTTCCCATACCAATAATTAATACCGATTTCATATTATACCTCCGTATTTTATCCAATCATAATTTCTTCTGTAGGATGTTCTATCGGCGCCTCGCCTTTATCTTTTTCCCAAAAGACCATCAACAGTGACATAAAACCAATACGTCCGCCATACATAAGAATCATCATAATAATCTGCGCAAGCACACTCATATTCTGTATTCCCACGCGTGTATAACCAACCGTACTTACCGCCGCAATCGTCTCAAAAAGTGCATCCTGAAGACGAATTCCGTCCGTAAAACAGATAACCGCAGTGCTTATAAGAACCGCTACCATATATACAATCAAAATAGAGGCAGCGTGACGAATCGTGTCATTTTCTATACGTCTTTTAAAAATAACTACATCTCTTTTTCCCTTAGCAAAGGCTATAACCGCTGCTAATAAAATAGCGATGGTAGTAGTTTTAACACCACCACTGGTAGAGCCTACACCTGCACCAATAAACATAAGACACATAGTAAGTAAAAGACCCGATTCAGATAATTCGGATAAATCCATCGCATTAAAGCCAGCCGTTCTGGTTGAAACGGACATAAAAAGAGAGGACATAATTTTGTCCGGATAACTCAAATTATATAAATTTCCATTTAACTCGAAAATATAATAGAAAAACCAACCACCCAAAATCAATATCAATGCACTGTATAAAATAATTTTCGAATGCAGTGAATACCGGCTAAATTTAAATTTATTTTTCAAAACATCAGACCATACAAAAAATCCGAGTCCACCAAAGACAATCAGCACCATTAAGGTAATACTTACCAATGGATTTGTTTCATAATAAGAAAATGAGGAAAATGGCTCCCGAAATCCCATCAAATCAAAGCCTGCATTACAAAATGCCGAAACGGAATGAAAAATTCCATAATAAATACTTTTTGAAAGTCCCATTTCCGGATAAAATGCAATTGCCAGAATTACCGCTCCGATACCTTCAAACAGAAATGTCCCGATAAAAATTTTTTTGAGCAGCTTTACAACGCCATTAAGGCGGATATTTCCCGAAGTCTGTACAAGTAAAAGTCTTTCCTGAAGTCCTATTTTTTTATGCAAAAAGATGGAAAACAAGCTCATAAAAGACATAATTCCCAGTCCGCCAATCTGGAACAGCACCAAAATAACAATCTGACCGAACATTGTCCAGTGTGTATACGTATCATAAGGTGACATTCCGATAACACAGGTGGCACTCACAGATGTAAACAATGCATCCAATATATTTGTTTCGTACACTTCATTTGTTGCCACCGGTAAAGATAACAATACAGTCCCAATCAGAATTACGATTGCAAAGCTTAATGCAATAATTCTGGTTGGACTCAAATTTCTTAATAATTTCATAAAAAAACTCTCCTTAAGAAGCCATTAAAACTTCTTAGGAGAGTTTACCATATAATTCATAATTATTCAAATCACAATGACTTCTGCTTTTATTCTGCTATAAATCCCATACTCTGAATACATTCTTCAAATGCTTCTGTGTATGCAGAATTCTCATAATCCGAGAAGGTGATATAGTGATAATAATCTTTTCCTTCAATGGCAACCTGTATCTGTTCGTATCCAAGGCCGTCACATGTATATTCATAGGCATAGATAATTGTATCGTAGCCATCAATCTTTGTTTCATCCCATCTTTTCAATGTAATATCAATATCTGCACCAAAGCTCTCTGACAGTCCTGCTTCCAATTCTCTCTCAATATTTTCTTTTGTAACAACACTGAACGTACCATTGCTTTCATAGCTGTAGTAATTAATGTTTGCCAGTTCATTCGGATAATTCGGTCCCAAATAGCAATGATATGCCTCATTATACTCAAAACCATCCGGAACAATAAAGGTCAAGGCGCCTTCACTATTCTGACCACAAGCTGTCATACCAAATGCCAATACCAACATCATCGTAAATACTAAGATTTTCTTTTTCATACTTTTCCCTCCCTAAAATACCTATCCTTAAAGTCCTGCCATTTTCTCCATAATTCCAATACCCATAGCACCTTCGCCCACGTGACAGCAGATACTGATTGGTAACGGATCAATTTCAATTTCCATATCCAAAAATTCTTCTTTTAATGCACTTTCCCAGGCATTTTTAACCTCCACGCTGCCGGAATATGCAGCACGAATCACAATATCTTTTCCTGCAAAACGTGTTTCCAAATCACCTCTGATACCTTCAAACATAGCTTTTGCTGCCTGGTTCATACCACGTACTTTTTTATACGCATCCAGTTTTCCACCCTGAATCTGAAGAACAGGTTTAATATTGAGTACACCACCGATGGCTGCTGCCGCCGGAGTTACTCGACCGCTTTTTTTCAAATATTCCAAAGTATCTACTGCTACATAGATACTCGCATTCAACGCATCTTTTTCCAAATAGTCCTTGATTTCGACCGCACTCATTCCTTTATCTGCCAGACACTTTGCTTCCAAAACTGCCTGCTTCATAATGATAGAAATTCGTTTATTGTCTACCACCGCCACTTTTCCATCATATTCTTCCGCAAAACCCATCGCCGCATAACAGCTTCCGCTAAGTCCCGATGACATCGGAATGTGAATAACCTCTTCATACTCCTTCAAAAGTTCATCCCACAAGTTCATCAAATCTGCAGGAGACGGCATAGATGTGGAAACATCTGCGCCGGCGCGAAGTTTTTCAAAAAACATCGTATGATTCATTGTTTTATATTCATAATAGTCTTCACCATCCACGCAAAATGGCATAGTAATTAAATTGATACCTAAATCTTTTGCCTCGTCTAAAGTAATGCCGCAATTCGTGTCAGAAACAATCGCTACTTTCTTACTCATTTTTACCTCCGGTTTTTGAAACATTTCTTCTTAACAGTTTACAAATATCGACCATATATTACAGTAATATCACTTATTTGTCAAAAAAGAAAATACAAAAGGACAATAATACCAAGAGCAATTCTATACCAGCCAAACACTTTAAAGTCATGTTTTTTGATATATCCCATAAGGAATTTAATTACCACAACCGATACCACGAAGGCTACAAAAACACCGGCTAACAATATTCCGATTTCCAAACCGCCCATTACAATTCCCGCATCCAAAAAGTCTTTTAATTCCAAAAGACTTGCGCCGAGCATGGCAGGAATTGCCAGAATAAATGTAAATTCACTGGCTACTGTTCTTGACGCTCCCAAAATAAGTGCGCCGATAATTGTTGCGCCGGAACGGCTCGTGCCAGGAAACGCTGCTGCCAAAAGCTGGAAAATACCAATCATAAGAGCCAGCTTAAAAGTCATATCACCTAAATCACTAAGCCTTGGTGTTCTTTTTTTATTCCAAATTTCAATCACGATAAATACAATACCGAATACAATCAGTGCTACGGATACACCTACGGAATTATAAAAATATTTGTCACAAATATCATCAATTCCGAACACTGCGAAAATCACACCGGGTACACATGCCACGCCCACCTTAAAAAGAAGCATCCACGTATCTTTTTTGAAAAAACTCTTGTTTTTTGCTTTATCCGGCATCTGGAACGGCCATATTTTACTCCAAAACAATATAACGCTTGCCAAAATTGCCCCAAGCTGAATCACAACCAGAAATAAATCCCAAAACTCTTTTGTAACATCCAGTTTTACGAATTCTTCCAGCAAAATCATATGTCCGGTACTACTGACAGGTAACCATTCCGTAATACCTTCCACAATACCAAACAAAATGGCTTTGATAATTTCTAACATAGTAAATCTCCCATTTATTTAACAAATTATTATTACTTATTCTGATTACTTTGTACCATATTCCGCTTCTACGAATTTTCGAAGGGCCACTAAAGAACGCTCTACTTTTTCCGTGTCGATACAGTACGCCATTCTGAAATATCCCGGACATCCAAAGCTGTCACCCGGTACTAAAATAAGGTCATAAGCCTTCGCTTTTTCACAGAAAACCTTGGCATCTTCCTCCAATGCCTTCGGGAAAATATAGAAGGTTCCGCCCGGTCTTACCACAGTAAATCCAAGAGCAACTAATTCATCATAAATTAAATTCATGTTTGTTTCATAAACAGATAAATCCGAAGTCTTATCCAAAACCTCTGCTACCGCCAACTGAATAATGGACGCAGGACAGTTGTGACCTGTTCCACGGGAAATCTGTCCGCACATATTAACGATAAGCTTTGCATCCTTGCAGGCAGGATTTACTGCCACATAACCGATACGTTCGCCCGGTAAGGATAACGATTTTGAGAAGGAATAACACATAATCGTATCGTCATAGAATTTTGATACACATGGTGCATCCACTTTGTCAAACACAATTTCTCTGTATGGTTCATCAGAAATAATATAAATAGTATGACCATATTCTTCGGATTTTTTCTTTAAAATTTCAGCCAGTTTCTGAACTGTTTCGGTAGAATACACAATACCTGAAGGATTGTTCGGTGTATTAATTAGAACCGCCATAACTTTGTCGGTTAACATTTCTTCAAAGGCTTCAAAATTAATCTGAAAATCTGCTGTTTTGGCAGGTACAATTTTAAGGTTGGCACCCGTTAAATTTATGTATGGATTATATTCCGGAAAAAATGGTGCGAATGTCAAAACTTCATCACCCGGAACGGTAACACATCTTACTGCGTGTGCAATTGCTCCTGCTGCCCCACTTGTCATAAAAATTTCATCCATTGTATATGGAATTCCAAAACGCTCTGCCAAAGAAGCCGCTACCTTCTGTCTTACTGCCGGAATGCCAAGACTCTGGCTGTAACCATGAAGTGCCATTGGATTTTCTTCCTGTAAAAGACGAATCATACAATCTGTAAATTCCTGCGCCACCGGTACAGACGGATTACCAAGGCTGTAATCAAATACATTTTCGTAGCCGATTTCTTCTCCTCTTTTTGTTGCAAATTCGGACAACTGTCTGATGACCGATTTTCCGTTTAACATATTTTTATAAGTTTCTGCGATCATAATTTCCTCCACGCTAAAATAATCTTTCAAACTCCTCTATTTTATCACACTCATATTTATAAAAAAAGTATTTTTGTCTTATTCCTCATCAGCCCAGATGAGCGCACATTTTACTGCTCTCTTCCAGCCCTTCAAAAGTTCACATCTTTTTTCGCTTTCGATGGCCGGTACAAATGTTTTTCCAAGCTGCCAGTTTTGTTTAATTTCCTCTTTGTCTTTAAAATAACCTGTGGCAAGACCTGCCAGATAAGCTGCCCCAAGGGCCGTAGTTTCGATACAGCTTGGTCTGTCTACGGTAGCATCCAGAATATCCGACTGGAACTGCATTAAAAAGTTATTGGCACTGGCACCACCATCTACCTTTAAGTTGGTAAGCTTGATATCTGCATCTTCTTCCATAGCCTTAATCACATCATAGGTCTGATAAGCAATCGATTCCAGCGTAGCTCTGATAAAATGTTCTTTTTGACAGCCTCTTGTAATACCGAAAACACTGCCTCTGGCATACTGGTTCCAATATGGTGCACCAAGGCCCGCAAAAGCCGGAACCACATAAACACCTGTGGTATCCACAGCGTTGAGTGCATATTCTTCCGACTGTTTTGCTTCCTTAAACATACGCATACCATCCCTTAACCACTGGATGGAAGCACCTGCCACAAATACACTGCCCTCTAAGGCATAGTTTATTTCGCCTTCACAAGTTGCTGCAATAGTTGTTACCAGACCGTTCTTGGATGCGATTGGTTTCTCTCCCGTATTCATAAGCAAAAAGCAACCCGTTCCATATGTATTTTTTACATCCCCTTCATCAAAACAGCACTGTCCAAAAAGTGCCGCCTGTTGGTCTCCCGCTGCTCCCGCAATCGGAATCTGACCACCAAGAACCAATGGATCTGTATAGCCATAAACAAAACTACTCGGTTTTACCGTTGGCAGCATCGTATCCGGAATCCCAAAATATTCCAACAGTTCTTCATCCCATTTAAGATTATGTATATCATAGAGCATAGTTCTGGAAGCATTGGTATAATCGGTTACGTGCACTTTACCCTTTGTAAGATTCCAGATAAGCCACGTGTCCACCGTTCCAAACAATAATTCTCCTTTTTCGGCCTTTTCTTTTGCACCTTCCACATTTTCCAAAATCCAGACAATTTTTGTAGCACTGAAATACGCATCCGGTACCAGACCTGTTTTTGTGCGTACCTTTTCTTCCATACCATCAGCCTTCAGTTTATCAATTTTGTCCGCAGTTCTTCTACACTGCCAGACAATAGCGTTATAAATAGGCTTTCCTGACTT
Source organism: uncultured Lachnospiraceae bacterium (assembly GCA_964567585.1). Taxonomy (GTDB): domain Bacteria; phylum Bacillota; class Clostridia; order Lachnospirales; family Lachnospiraceae; genus CALZKI01. The sequence goes on along the minus strand of CAZMND010000033.1, from coordinate 1,639 downwards.
TTTATCCCAGACAATGGTAGTTTCTCTCTGATTGGTTATGCCAATTCCGGCAATATTTTCCGGCTTTGCATTGACCATCGCCATCGCCTCGATGGCAACCCCTAATTGAGATGACCAGATTTCCATAGGATTGTGTTCCACATATCCCGGCTTTGGATAAATCTGTGTGAACTCTCTCTGGGCCATACTACAGATGTTGCCCTGTTTATCAAATAAAATACAGCGGGAACTGGTGGTTCCCTGATCAAGTGCCATTACATACTGTTTCATACCTTCATACCCATCCTTTTTTGCATTTTCTCTGCCACATTTTTGGTGGCAATGACAGGAATACCCGTACCTGCCACATTATCTACAATTACATCTCCGATTTTCACAGGGGCTTTAACCCTTACACCTTTTAACGCCTTAATACAATCGTCTATTTTATCCTTCGGAATTGCTTCCTTTGTTTTCACGCTGACCACCGGAATATCACCACCGATAACCTCTATCATACTGGTTACCATTCTGGTGGGATTCGTCATTTCATCTATGACATATTTTTCGCCCTTTGGACAGTTATTTCCCGTAACGAAAAATTCTCCATTTTCCTCCGTAACAGTTATCTGACAACCCAGCGGACAACAAATACAAGTAAATTCTTTTTTCATATTTTAGCCCTCCAATCCTGCTACGAGTTCAATCTGAATTTCTCGGGAAATTCCCCTATCTAAAAGTAACTGTTTTTTCAAAATCACCTGTTCCATTTCTCCCGGTGCTACAATCTGTTTCTTTAGTTTCATAAGTTCCTGTCCGTCCGCACTGACACAAATCGAACATTTTTTATAAACATCGGCCACGCGGAAGCGGATAATCTGCAGTTCATCCATTCTGCTTAAGCAAACCGTACTTGGTACGGTATAACGGATGCCTTTGCCCGTTTTCACCTGAATGCTTTTCTCTTCATCTGTAATAAGACCCTTCACATATTTTGCCGCATTTTCTCCCGCCGCAGCGGCTTCTTTTGACACGTAGTCCACAAGGTCATGTACATGCAAAACGTTGCCGCAAGCGAAAATACCTTTTTTGTTTGTTTCCAGACTCTCGTTGACAACCGGTCCTCCCGTAACAGGGTGCATTTGAATTCCTACCCCGCTTGAAAGTTCGTTTTCCGGTATCAGTCCGCAGGATAACAAAAGGGTATCACACGGAATAATCTCCTCCGTGCCTTTTATCGGTTTTCTGTTTTCGTCTACTTTTGCAATTGTGACACTCTCCACACGTTCCCTGCCTTCAATGTCTATAACCGTATGGGAAAGTTTCAATGGAATATTAAAATCATCAAGACACTGCACAATATTTCGTTTAAGACCGCCCGAGTATGGCATAAGTTCCGCCACAAGTTTAACTTTGGCACCTTCTAAAGTCATTCGTCTTGCCATAATCAGTCCGATATCGCCGGAGCCTAAAATAACCACTTCTTTTCCGGGCATTTTTCCTTCGATGTTCACATACCTTTGGGCCGTTCCCGCAGAATAGATTCCGGCAGGTCTGTATCCCGGAATATTTAGGGCGCCTCTGGCTCTTTCGCGGCAACCCATAGCCAAAATAACGGCTTTTGTCTCAATTACAAAAAGCCCTTCTTCTTTGTTCATGG